>JBIKOG010000300.1:0-8081 GCA_044358225.1 Bryobacteraceae bacterium
CTTCCTGGAAGACGCCGGGCATGAGGTTATTGACGGCGCCGCCGCCCATCTGGGGCTTCTCATAAGAGAGCACCACTTCGCCGTCGATGATGTGTTCGACCTTCTCGCTCCCTAGCACTTTTACTTCGACGCGGACCCACTGGTCGCCATCGTAGGTCTTGGATTTGGAGTTGAGGCAGTGCGGGGTGAAGAGCTTGCCATCGCGTTCGACGTTGGTGCCGGGGGTGCAGAGGTTGGCCGTTGTACGTGGGCCCTTGCCGAGGCCGCCGAGGAGTTGCACTTCGATGGAGATGGGGAAGTTCTGGTCCTTGCCCATGGTGGCCGGGTCCTGGCCGTGGATCATGATGCCGCTGTTACGAGTGGCCCAGCCGGGGCCTTTGGTGGCCTGATCGCCGGTGAAGCGGTACTCGACGGCGATGACGTAGTAGGAGTAGGGGTTCTTATAGAAGAGGTGGCCGAAGCGCTCTTTGAACTCGTCGTAGCCGTCGTAGCGAACCTGCAGTTGGCCGTCGCGCACGCGGAAGGTGTTGGCGAAGTTTTCGTTGTAGGCGTAGCCGGTGATCTTCGGCGACCAGCCCTTCAGGTTCTTGCCGTTGAAGAGTTGGAGCCAATCTTTTTTGTCCGCGTTTTTGTTTTCGGCGGAGCAGAGCGTGGCCAGCAACAGGGCCAGGGCGACGGGGCGAAAGAGCATGTAATTACGGTATCGCAAACACGCGGCGCGGGTTGAGGGCGAAGGGCGCGACGATGCCGAAGGTGTTCGAGAGAGGCAGGTGTTCTTCGGCGAGGGGAAAGCCGAGGGTGTCGTGGGCGAAGGCGCGGCGGGACTGGATGCGTTGCCAGGTGTCGGGGAATTGGGTGGCGAGATCGGCGCGGAGTTCGAGATCGGCAATGGCGAGGCCGTCTTCCATGCGGGTGGAGAAATACACGGGATTGCCAGGAATTACGTCGGTTTGGAAGACCATGCCGGATTGGATGGGTTCGGTGGAATCGGCGTAGATGGGTGAGCTGAGCCATTCATCGAGATGGATGAGATGGCCGGCGTTGAGGAAGATGCCGTATTTATCGAAGGGCAGCCGGCGCTGGATGAGCGAGTGGAGCGTGCCGCCGGTGGCGCCGATGTGGAGATTGGCAAGCCAGGCGCCCATGGCGTCCATGTAGGGGCCGGCGAAGTTGGGCACGTAGTCGCGGGCGGCGATGGGGAGATCGGCTTCCGATTCGGCCACCCAGCCGGCGCGGCAGATGTTGGCGCCCCAGTAGGCGATGTTGGCGGACCAGGGGTATCCGCGCCGGAACGTCTCGCCGCTGGCGCTGGCGAGGCTGATGCGATTCGGCCCGGTTTTGCAGGTGATGTGGCAGGAAAGCGGCAGGCCGTCGTAGCCGGCTTGTGCGATCAACTCCTGGTCCGTCATGCCTTCGCGGAGCGCGAACTGCAGGCGGCGCATGGCTTCGGAGGCCTTGTGGTTGGTGTATTCGAAGAAGGCGATTTCAGAAGCCGTGCAGATGGCGCGGAGGCGGACGATGAGTGCCGTTTCGTTGGTGACGTGGGAGTGGCCGGCGAGGCGGCGGAGTGTGTCGACGAGGTAGGACGGGAGATCGCTGGCGAAGGGTTCGCCGTAGTATTTCCAGCCGACGCAGCCGATGCGGCTATTTGCGTCGATGCGTTCGGCGTGGAAGATGTCGTCGAGGGAGCGGCTGGCGTCGCGGGGTTGATCGAGGAGGGAGAAGGGCTGGTAGCGTTCGGCGCGGAGCTGGCCGGACTTGCGGAGCGGGCTGATGGGCAGATATGACATGCACTCGTTGCCGGCGAGCAGCAGCGGGGTGTTGTCTTGGGAGAGGATGAGCAGGGCTTCTTCGAAACGGGGGTCGAAGTTGGTGAGCCAGGCGACGTTGGCGAAGTGCTCGCGGTCGGCGTAGAGGACGAGATGGGTGAGGCCGCGGGCGACCATGGCGGTGCGAACGCGGTCGATACGCGCCTGCAGTTCGGCGGCGGTGACGGGCGGGCGAACGGGTTCGGGCCCGAAGTGCGGCCAGTCGAGTTCGATCAGCCGCGCCATGGATTAGAGCTCCACGAGGATCTTGCTGATGGAGGCGGGGGCGGCGTACCAGTCCTGCAGGGCCTGTGGGACCTGATCGAGGGAAACCACGCGTGAGACCATCTCTTCGAGCGGGAATTTCGTTTCGCTCAGCATGCGGATGACGCCTTCGAAGTCCTCCGGCAGCGCGTTGCGGGAGCCGAGAATATCGAGCTCTTTCTGCACGAAGAGGCGGGTGTCGTAGTGCACTTCGTCCTTGGCGTAGCCAATGTAGACGACGCGACCTGTGAAGGCGACGAGTTCGACAGCGAGGCGGAAGGTTTCCGGGGTGCCGATGGCTTCGATGACGACATCGGGACCGAGGCCTTCGGTGAGCGACTGAAGGCGTTCGGCGAGATTTTGGGTTTTACTGTTGATACCGACATGGGCGCCGGCGCGTTGGGCGAGGGCGAGCTTGCGGTCGTCGACATCGACGGCGATGACGGTGGCGCCATGGAAGGCGGCAGCGGCGATGGCGCCGAGGCCGACGGCTCCGCAGCCCAGGACCATCACCTGATCGGTGGGCGAGACGCGGCCGCGGCGAGCGGCGTGGTAGCCGACGGTGAGCGGCTCAACGAGGCTAAGATCTCGCAGTTGCAGGCGTTCGGCGATGATCAGCTTTTGGTACGGAACGGTGATGTAGTCCGTCATCGCGCCATCGCGCTGCACGCCCAGCGTCTGGTTGTGTTTGCACGCATTCGGACGGTCGCGCAGGCAGGAGGCGCATTTGCCGCAGTTGGTATAGGGAGAGAGTGTGACAGCCAGGCCGGGCTGATATTTTTCCGGAACGCCTTCGCCCACGCCTTCGCCCACGGCTTCAATGGTGGCAGCGATTTCGTGACCCGGGATGCGGGGATAGGAGACGAGCGGATTCTTGCCACGGAAGCTGCTGAGGTCCGACCCGCACATGCCGACAAAGCGCACTCGCAGTAACACTTCACCCGCGTTCAAGTTCGGGGCGTCCACTTCTCCAACTTCCGCTTCCAGTGGTTTCCGAATGTAGAGTGCTCGCATAAAGGGTCTCCTGATGATTCTAATGGGGCGGAGCCGGGCGCGTCTATCGCAATCGTATGGAAAGGCGAACGGACGGCGGTTTTTAGCATACAATTGCCGGGTACATGACTTCGACAACAAATCGCTGGAGCCTTGCCGGCGCCGCCGTATTGATGCAGGTTTGCCTGGGAATTATTTATGCCTGGTCGGTGTTTCGCGGACCGCTGGAGCAGCACTATGGATGGTCGAAAACCGAGTCTATCGCGCCGTACCGGTGGTCGATTTTGTTTTTCACGCTGGCGATGATTGTGGCCGGTTTCTGGCAGGACAAGAAGGGGCCGCGATTGGTGGGCAGTGTGGGTGGGTTGTTACTGGGCGCCGGTTGTTTGCTGGCGGCGTTCATTGGCGACACGCCGATGGGATTGAACGTGGCCTACGGCGTGGTGGCTGGATTGGGCGTTGGCTTCGCGTATGTGACTCCGATTGCGACGTGTGTGAAGTGGTTTCCGGACAAGCGCGGATTTGTTGTGGGCATGGCGGTGATGGGATTCGGCATAGGATCGCTGGTGTTTGCGCCGCTGTTGGAAGCGCTGCTGGGCAAGGACCCGGCGCAGTATGCGGTGACGCTGCCGCGGACATTTTTGATTCTTTCGGCAATCTTCTTCGTGGTGGTGATCGGCTGCGCGCAGATGTACAAAGTGCCGCCGGCGGGATGGAAACCGGAAGGGTGGACGGCGCCGGTGGCGGCGCAGGGAACGCGTGTCGACTACACGCCGGGCGAGATGCTGCGGACGTGGCAGTTCTGGGTATTGTGGCTGGTGTACTTCCTAGGGAGCTCGATCGGGCTGACGGCGATTGGCGAATCGGCGCCGTTGGTGAAGGAGCTGGCCGGGAGCGCGGCGGTGATGACGGGGGGCGTGGCGCTGGGCGTGATGTCGCTGTTTAACGGCGTAGGGCGGCTGATCTGGGGCACGGCGTCCGACAAGATAGGGAAGCAAAAAGTGGTGTACACGATGTTTGCCTTGTCGGCGTTGACGTGCGCGCTGTTACTGCCGGGAACTACCGATTTCTGGCGGGTTCTGGCGGGTATCTGTATTGTCGGATTCTGTTACGGGGGCTATCTGGCGTTGATGCCGTCGCTGACGGCCGAGTACTATGGGGCGAAGAACATCGGCGCTAACTACGGGCTGTTGTTCACGGCCTGGGGCGCGGCTGGATTCACGATTCCGCGGTACATCGCGACGATTCTGGAAACGAAGAAGAAACTGGGCCAGGTGGGCGAGGGATACGACCAGATGTTCTACACGCTGGCCGGACTGGCCGTAGCCGGGTTAGTGATCAATTACTTCCTGCAAAAGCCAACAAATTCCAGCGCGGGCTGAGACGAATCGACGCAGAAACGCACTACTTCAATGAGTGCCTTCGAAGATCACAATTGTTCCTCTGTACTGGCTGCTGTTCGCGGCCGAAGCGAGTGCCGTCGTCTGGATGGGGCGGCGGGCGCAGTTTGAAACGGGTCATGGCGTTGGCGATGGGCCGGTGCTGGTCGCGTTGGCGATCACGATGAGTCTGCTGCTGGCGGTGGACGCGGCGGTGTTTCACTTCATCGAGGACAGGCGCGTCCGGCAGGTTGCGTTTGGCGCGCTGCTGGTGCCGACGGTGTTGCCGGCAGCGCGGTTGTTGGGTAGTTAGAACGACAGGCCGCGGAGATAGCCGACGCTGGCGCGGATGCTGTCGAGAGGGTCGCCGGGCGTTGCATCTTGTTCGATGAAGTAGTGATCGATTTTCGACTCGCGCGCGGCGGTGAGTATCGCCGGCCAATCGAGCGTGCCGAAGCCCACTTCTTTGAACGCCGTTGGCGGCATGGAGAATGCGGCAATATTGCGGGGGGCCGACGAGGCCACGTCCTTCAAGTGCAACGACCCGACCCGTCCCTTCCACTTGCGCAGAAGCTGGACGGGGTCCTCCCCACCGATCGCCACCCAGAATACGTCCATTTCCAGGCGGGCATGGGGGTGGAGCTCCTTGTGGAGCCGGTCGATGAAGCGCGCGCCCGGCTCGCCTTCGAACTCGAAGGCGTGGTTGTGATAGTAGAAGCCGATGCCGGCGCGCTGGCAGATTTCGGCGGCGTCGTTGAGCTTGGCGATGGAGTTGGCGCGTTCGCCGGGCAACAGGTAGCTGACGCCGACGCGCCGCACACCGTGCGCCTTGGCGAGGCGAATCAGCTCCGGCAACTCCTGGCGCGGCGGGGGCGTGGCCGGGAGCTTTAGCTTCATGCGCGTTGCCATCTGCGCCATAAATGTTTGCCATTCGTCCCAGGCACCGGTGATGACGGGAGCGTCAACGAACATGTGCACCGGGCGTAGCCCAGCGGATTTGATGAAGGCGGCGTGGTTGGTGAGTTGATCCGGCCGCACTTCGAGTTCCTTGATCCCAGCGGCGGCGAGAGCCTTGTAGGTCTCCTCCGGCTTCGTGGCGAGGGGCGCGCGCACGGTGTAGAGACTCAATCCAAGCGTTTGTGAAAAGCGCGAGGCAGCTAGGGCGGCGAGGAATTTGCGACGGAGCATATCAGCCCGTTAGGGTATCGCAACTCTAGGTGATGCGCGGAGCGGCGTTGATAACCGCCTGTTCAAACGCATCCAGCGCGTCGACGAAGAAGTGATCCTTCGACTCGATGAACACCAGTTCCGGCGGGCCGTCCAGTTCGGCGACCACCGCCGCCAGTTCGTCCTTCGGGCCGAACTCATCGTTCGTGGAATGGATGAACGTGCGCGCCACCTGGCACGGATCGAGGTACGAACGGTCCTTGTAGACCGTCGGAAATCCAGCGGCGATCACCTTCCGCAGGTCGGGCCGCTGCGCGCCGATCCGCAGGGCGATGCGCGAGCCGAACGAGAAGCCCGCGATCATCGCCGGCAGGTGCGGATAGCGCGAGCGCAACCACTCCAGGCAGGCCCGGGCGTCTTCCGTCTCGCCGATGCCGTGATCGTAGACGCCTTCGCTGAGATTGACGCCACGATAGTTAAAGCGAAGCACCACGGCGCCCGCTTTCCGGAGCCCGCGCGCGAGGCGATAGACAACTTTGTTGTGCATCGTCCCGCCGTGCTGCGGGTGCGGATGGCAGACCAACGCAGCAAAGCGCGGCGCGCCTTCCTCCGGCTCCTCCAGCAGCGCTTCCAACTTCCCGGCCGGGCCGGCGATGAGAGGGCTTTCGATCTTCCGCGGCACGGCTAGTTCGACCGGTAGTTGGTGAACTGCATATCGATGCCGAAATCCTGATTGCGCAGCAGTGCGATCACTTCCTGCAGGATGTCGCGATCCTTCGCCGATACGCGCACCAGATCGCCCTGGATGGCCGCCTGCGCCTTCTTCTTGCTGTCTTTGATGACGCGGACGATGTCCTTGGCCTTCTCCATGGGAATCCCCTGTTGGAGCGTGATCTCCTGGCGGACGGAGCCGCCGGAGCCCTGGATCAACGTGCCGTACTGCAAGCCCTTGATCGGCACATTCCGCTTCACCAGCTTCGACTGCAGGATTTCGATTACCGCCTTCAACTTGAAATCGTCGGCGGAGCCGAGCAGGATTTTATTGTCCTTTTCCTTCAGCTCGATGGTGGATTTGGAGTCCTTCAAATCGTAACGGGTTATGACCTCCTTCAACGCCTGCGCAATGGCGTTGCTCACTTCGGGAAGTTCAATTTTCGAGACGATGTCAAAACTGTTATCAGGCATACGGTTCTACTTACTATCCAACGCGCGGAGGACCTGCTGTGTCAACTCGTCGATCAGCCGCGGCATGGCGGCGTCGAGCGCAAGAGTGACGGCGGCACGCACTCGCTCCTCTTCGGATACGGCGACTGGCGCGGGCTGGGACGGGATCGGATCGGGTTCGGACTCGGGCGTGGACTTCACGCCCAACGGCGCTAACTGCGGGGCGGCGGGGACGGGAACGGGCTTCGGCGGGACGGGCGAGGCATCGGCTTCCGGGTCGATGGCGAACTCCGGCTCCGGCTCGGCGACGACGGCGCCGCTGACAAACTTCGGCTCTTCGCCGGGCGGCGGCGGCGGGGGCCCAGCCGGGCGCAACTCACGTAGTTCGGCCGCTTTCACGGACAGCGGTCCAACGAGAGACAACAGTGCCTTCGATTCAAACGGCTTGTGAATCATGCCGTCGGCACCGGCTTCGCGCGCCAGTTTTTCATCCACCGGCTCGGCCACGCTGCCGGTGAGCAACACAGCGGCGTGACGGTAGAACGAAGACCCTTTGACGAACTTGGTAATCTCGTAGCCGCTGCGCATGGGCAGGTTGGCGTCGAGAATCAGGATGTCCGGATCGACATCGGGGAGACGAACAAACACGGTGTCGCCATCGGTGATGGTGACCACCTCGTGGCCCTCATCCCGCAACAAGCGCTCGCCCATCCGCTGTGCGTGCGGACTATCGTCCGCCAGCAAAATACGGCTCATTTTCCGCTGCTCTTCGGGGGCTTAGGGGTCTTCACCTTTTTGCCCTTGATCGGCTGGCGGTTGCTCGGCAGGTTCGATTGCGCGGGTTCAGCGAGCGGCCCCGTGGCCGGAGCGGCGGCGGGTGTGGCAGGCGCGGCGGGCGCGGCTTCTTCCTTCTTCTCCGGCGTGCCGGCGGCGGCCTTGTTCTGCACGCTCATCCGGTCATCCGGCTTCTTGTCCAGATCGCTTTGTCCCGTGATCACGGTGCCGCCCAGATCGTTGACGCCGCCAGTGGCTCCTGCGGGAACCGGCACGCTGACGGGGATGGAAGGCCGCAGCGAGGTCATCGCGGGCGCGCCGCTCTTGGCCGCCGCCGTCATGTCGGGAGACTTCTTGAACACCGCCCAGAAGTCATGCATCATGCCGTTCTTCGTCTTGTTTTCCAGCTCGTACTTCATGCGGGCCACGGCTACCGGATCGGCCTCCGGCACCTCGGCTTCCATATCTTTCAGGCGCTTCTTGGCCGGATCGACAAACGACGAAAGCGGATAATCCTTCACCAAACGCTGAT
>JBIKOG010000301.1:0-8074 GCA_044358225.1 Bryobacteraceae bacterium
GGGTTCGCGTTCGTTGGAGGCGGGGGCGGTGGTGATGTTGCGGATGTCGCCTTTGTCGGCGGGGACGGTGAGGATTTCGCCGTGGGCGGCGAGGACGGCGCGGGCGCCGGTGGGGGAGATGGCGGCGGAGCGGATTTCGTTGGGGGTGATTTTACGGAAGCGGGGGCGGAGTTCGGGGAGGTCGGCGGTGACGCGGATATCGATGGGGCGGGGTTTACGGGTTTTGAGGTCGTAGATATGAATTTGGCCGAATTGTTCGTAGATGATGGCGCCGGGGCCGGCGGAGGCGTTCTTGATGTCGAGGCCGGTGTTTTTGACGATCTCTGTTACCTGGGCGGATTTGGTGTTGTAGGCGAAGAGGGTGACGGGGCCGTTGCGATCGGAGAGGAAGTAGACGGTGTCGGCGAGCCAGATGGGGTTGGAGTCGTTGGAGTTATTGCGGGGGATTTTGGTGATGGAGGAGTCCGAAAGGTTGGCGAGCCAGATGGGGGTGGTTTGGCCGCCGCGGTAGCGTTTCCAGGCGCGTTGCCACTGGTCGGTGGGGACGTAGGCGATTTTGGAGGAGTCGGGGGAGAAGGAGCCGTGGACGGCGCGGTCGAGCGGGAGTTGGGTTTCCGGGCCGCCGTCGGCGGGGATGGTGAAGAGGCGGGTGAAGCCGGAGTAGCTGGTGCGGGGGGAGGCGAAGAGGATGGATTTGCCGTCGGGGGACCAGCCGATGGCGGTGTCGGGGGCGGGGTGGTAGGTGAGGCGTTTTGGGGTGCCGCCGGTGGCGGGGATGGTGAAGACGTCGACGTTGCCGTCGTATTCGCCGGTGAAGGCGATTGTGGCGCCATCGGGGGAGAAGATGGGGGTGGATTCGGTGCCCACGCCGGAGGTGAGGCGGGTGGCGGCGCCGCCGTCTTTGGGGACGGTCCAGAGATCGTTGGCGAAGGAGAAGACGATGTGGGTTTGGTTGAGGGTGGGTTGGCGGAGGAGGAGTTTTTGGGCGGGGGCTAGTTGGGATATCAGGAGGAGCAGTGAGAGGGCGCGCATGGTTGAGACGGTAGCATATTGCTGTTCCTGCCGTTTGCGGGCGAGTGTGGGTTTGGGGGACACACGGGCTACGGTCGCTGGCGCTCCCTCCGCCACGTATGTCCCCGGAGGGGCGTGTCGCTGCGCGGGAGAAGAGGAATTGCTATCTCTAGTGGACGGTGCGGGTTTTGCGGTTCATGTAGTCCATAAGGAGATACTGACCGAGGGTTTGGGGGGTGGTGAAGTACGCTTTGCCTTTGCAGAGCTCGGTGACCTTGTGGACGAAGTTCACGAGGTCGTAGTTCTGGGCGAGCATGAAGGTGTTGATTAAGATGCCCTGGCGCTTGCAGCGGCTGACTTCGTCGAGGGTGCGGGAGATCACTAGCGGGTCGAGGCCGAAGGGATTTTTGTAGATTTGGCCGTTGTCGAGGGTGAGCGCGGATGGCTTGCCGTCGGTGATCATGATGATCTGCTTCATATCCTTCTTCTCCTGCTGGAGAATGCGCTGGGCGAGGATTAAACCGTCTCTTGTGTTCGTGTGATACGGGCCGACCTGGACGCGGGCGAGTTCGCTTAGGCGCATCTCTTCGGCGGTGTCGTGGAAGAGGACCAGGCGGAGGGAGTCGCCGGGGTATTGGGTTTTGATGAGATGGGCCAGGGCGAGGGCGACGCGTTTGGCGGGGGTGAAACGGTCCTCGCCGTAGAGGATCATGCTGTGGGAACAATCGAGCAGGAGGACGGTGGCGCAGCTGGATTGGTATTCGCTTTGGTGGACGTGGACGTCGGGGTAATCGATGTCGCGCGCGTTGCCGGTGCGGCGGAGGACGCTGGATAGGGTGGCGTTGACGTCGATGTTCAGGGTGTCGCCGAACTCGTACTGTTTGGAGGCGCCAGAGGCTTCGATGCCTGTCGACATGTCGCGGGTGTCATGGGCGCCGAAGCTGGAGCGGCCGAGGGAGCCGAGGAGGTCTTTCAGGGTTTTGTAGCCGAGGAAGTCGAGAGCTTTGTCAGTGGTTTCGACGCGGATTTCGGGGTTGGGATCGCCTTCGCGGCCGGGGCCTTGGGGAGGCTCGGAGACGTAGCCGTCGGTGATGAGTTTTTCGACGAGGCGATCGATGAGGGCTTCGAGTTTTTCGGGGTCGAGCTTTTCGTATTCGCCGGGAGGGAGGAGTTCGCCGTTTTCGAGGGCCTGGCGGATGGCTTCGCGGAGCATCTCGAGCGTGTCCTCGTTATACGGGTAGCCGCCGTAGGGGTCCTGGAAGCCGCTCTGGAGGAAGTAGTCCGACAGGGCGCGCATGAGGTCTTCGGCTTCGATGCCGAAGTCATCCTCTTCGAACTGGGAGTAACGGATCCAGCGCATGGCGGGTTCCTATTCCTAATTAAACTGGCGGCGTTTTGGGGGACGGGCGGTGGGAGGCGCGTCGTCGGGGTCGGGTTCCTGGTTGCGGCGGCGATCTTCGGGGGCGGCGAAGCCGAGTTCTTCGTTGCGGGAAATGCGACGGTGGGCGTAGAGGCCTTCGAGAATGAACTCGCCGGCGGCGGCGCGGACGGCGTCGGGCTCGTTGGCGGAGAGGCCGAGGGCGCGCACCTTTTCCATGAGGCCATCGACTTGGAGAAGCTGTTCGAGGAGACCGGCGGAGCCGGTGGCGGCATCGACTTTGAGGGCGCCGCCGCGTTCGAAGTACTTGATGGTCATGCCGAGGTTGACGCCTTCGAAATAGCTGCTGTAGACGCGGCCGACGGCCATGCGGATGAGGTCGCGGCCGATGGCTTCGGAGCCTTTGAGTTCGCCCTCGTATTCGAGTTCGATTTTGCCGGTGATGGAAGGGAGGGCGCCGTAGATATCGGCGACGCGGGGGACGGCTTCGGTTTCGGCGTTTTGGATGGCGCGGCGTTCGGCGTTGGAGACCACGTTTTCCATGACGGAGATGGGGAGGCGCTGGGAGACGCCGGAACGTTTGTCGATGCGCTTGTCGTCGCGGGCGATGAAGGCGACGGCTTCGACGACTTCGCGGATGTATTTGGGCACGATGACCTGGGCGGCGTGGGAGCGGGCGGTCCAGGCTTCCTGGGCGGTGATGGCGATGCCTTGGTCGAGAGTACCGGGATAGTGGGTGCGGATTTCGCTGCCGATGCGGTCCTTCAGCGGCGTGATGATTTTGCCGCGGGCGGTGTAGTCCTCGGGGTTGGCGGTGAAGATGAGGAGGATATCGAGCGGGAGGCGGACGGGGAAGCCCTTAATCTGGACGTCGCCTTCCTGCATGATGTTGAAGAGGCCGACCTGGATTTTGCCGGCGAGATCGGGGAGTTCGTTGATGGCGAAGAGGCCGCGGTTGGCGCGGGGGAGGAGTCCGTAGTGGATGTTGAGATCGCTGCCGATGTCGTGGCCCTGACGGGCGGCTTTGATGGGATCGATGTCGCCGATCATGTCAGCGATGGTGACGTCGGGGGTGGCGAGTTTTTCGATGTAGCGGTCGTCACGGGACAGCCACGCGATGGGGGTGGCATCGCCCAAGGAGGCCACTTGCTGGCGGCCGAAGGTGGAGACGGGGGCGAGGGGGTGATCCTTGATTTCCGAGCCGGCGATGTAGGGGGTCCATTCATCCAGCAGGGTGGTGAGCATGCGGATGAGGCGGGTTTTGGCCTGGCCGCGGAGCCCGAGGAGGATGAAGTTGTGGCGGGAGAGGAGGGCGTTGACGACTTGCGGGATGACGGTGTCATCGTAGCCGTGGACGCCGGGAAACAGGGGGCCGCCATCGCGGAGGCGGGTGATGAGGTTATCGCGGACCTCGTCTTTGACCGTGCGGCCCGGTGGGCAACGCTGTGCCCACTCGCTGGATTTCCATTCCCCCAAAGTTGCCGGACGATGTGCAGTATTAGCCACGGAATACCCCCTTTGGCGATTGTAGCAGCCGGGACTGTTAACAAGTTTGGCGAAGTTCCTGATAGAATCCGGCATACACCTCGTAACGGTGGCAATATGCGGAGCCATGTGTGTTGCCTACTCAGTGGAAAGACAAATTGGAATGCCTACCGACCTCCCCGAAGTTGAATATCAGCGCTTTTGGAAACGCTTGCAGCAGATTGGTTTGAATGCGTATGAAGCGCGTTCGTATCTGGTTTTAGTTGGCCACCCGAAGTTCAAGGCTTTGGAGCTGGCGGCGCGGGCGCATGTACCGCGGCAGAAGATATACGAAGTTCTGGACTCGCTGGTGGAGAAGGGCTTTGCGCAGGTGGTGCGGGAGAAGACGAAGTTGTTTTCGGCCGTGGAACCATCGCTGGCGATTCCTGCGTATTTTGCGCGGCGGGCGCAGCACTTACAGCAGGAGTTGACGGAGCAGTCGCGGTTTGCGACCGACCTGGTGGAAGATTTGAACACCTCGTATTCGGAGGGCCAGGGCGGGCGCGGGACGCTGGACTTTTTGCGGATTGTGAGTGAGCCGCTGCAGACGGCGGCCGAGTACCGGCGGATGATGTCGGAAGTGCAGCACGAGTATTTGGAGTTTTCGCGGCCGCCGTATGCGGTGGATCCTTTAAATGACGATCTGGTGCGGGAGGCGCGGAAGCGGGGCGTGCGGTGCCGGCTGTTGATTGAAGTAGGCACGTTGGATGACGAGCACCGGCGGCGATTGATGGAGTTTATGGATATTGGCGTGGAAGTGAGCCAGGTCCCGTCGTTGCCGTTGAAGCTGGCGTTGTTTGACGGGAAGCGCGGGATGATTGCGTTGCTGGATCCGGTAATTACGCGGCCGACGTGGACGGCGGTGGTGTTTGACCACGGCGGGTTGTCGGAGGCGATGCAGGGGTTATTTGAAGACTACTGGCGGAAGGGCATTGCGATGCCTTCGCGCGGGTAGTTCGTTTTTGGGGGGCCGTTGAGACGGCCCCCCATTTTGCGCTAGGGCTGGACGGCGACGGTGACTTCCGGGGAGCTGGAAGCGGCGCCGACTTGGACGACCACCGGTTGCGGGCCGGGGGCGAGGCCATCGGGGATTTTGACGTTGATCTGGAAGACACCAGCGACCAGGCCGGGGGCGGCGCCGGCGTAGAGGACTTCGGCATCCTTGCCACCGATGCGGACGGTGACAGGCTGGCGTGGCTTGGGATAGACGCTGGTGGCGAGTTGGCCGTCCTGGCCGCCGGGATCGGTGATGCCTTCGCCGGTGCCGTAGAGGATGACGATGCCGCCGGGGCTGACGGCGTTGGAGGCGGTGTTGAGGCTGTTGTCGGCATTGAGAATGGCGCCGGGGCCTTTGCCGCTGGAGTTGGCGGTGAAGAGGCCGGGGGCGGCGTCGGCAATGCGCAGGTTGATGGCGTTGGTTTTGAGGCCGCGGTATTCGACTTGCAGCGCGGTGGTGGTTTTGCCGGCTGTGGCGTAGGGGACGATGGCGCTGATCTGGCCGGCGGAGACGTAGACGAGCGGGGCGGCCACGTTGTCGAAGAGAACGCGGGTTTCGGCGAGGGTCGTCGCCAGGGTTCCCTGCGAGGTGACCTGCGCGGTGGTGAGCGCCGCCGGGCCGATGCCGCTACCGAAGATGGTGACGAGGAGGCCGGGGGCGACGGCGCCGCCGGTGAAGGTGGCCGCGCTGACGACGGCGTTTTCCGGGAGCGTTCCGCCGGCGCCGGTGACGGCGAGCGTCACGGCGATGACGGTGGTGGTGCCGAGGCGTGTGTTGCGGACATTCAAGGAGCCTTCGTAGCTGCCGGCGGCGAGGGTGCCGGTGGCGGCGGCGACGTCGATGGTCGCGTTGCCCGTGCCCGCGCGCGGGGTGGCCGACAGCCAGTTGCCGCCGGTGCGGGTGGTGGCGTCGATGGTCCATTCGGGCGCGCCGGTGGTGGCGCGGATGGTGAACTGCTGACGGGCGATGGTGGAGCCAGCGGCGCCGGTGAAGGTGAGGCGGGTGGTGGAAACGGTGAAGGGGTTGGCGGCGGTGGAGGGATCGATGACGGCGAGGAAGCCGTCGGTGTTGCCGCCGGGGACCTTTTGCACGGCGCTTTGGGTGGTGGTGAGATCGTTGGAGATGGTGCGGCCGACGAGGACAATGCGGCTGGAGGAGTCGAGGGTCATCGACAGGCCGATGTCGTCGCTGACGCCACCGAGGAAGGTGAACATCTGGACCTGGTCGGCGGCGTTATTCATCTTCAGGACGAAGGCGTCGCGGCCACCGTTGAGGTTCTGCTGGATGGCGTCGACGGGGCGGTTGCCGCTGGAGGCGGTGGAGCCGATGAGGTAGAGCGAGCCGTTGCGGTCGATGGACGTTTTGTAGGGTTCATCTTCGCGGTTGCCGCCGTAGAGGGTGCTGGTTTGTAGAGTGGAACCGGAGGCGTCGAACTTCATGATGAACATGTCGCTGGGGCCTTGGAGTTCTTTCTGCAGCGCGTTGGGCGTTGTGGGGAAGGTGGCGCTGGCGGTGACGCCGACGACGAAGACGTTTTCGGTGGCGTCGACTTCGACACCATAGCCGGTTTCGGTTTGGGACGAGCCGAGGAAGGTGGAGAAGAGAATGCCGGAGCCATCGGCTTTGAGTTTGGTAAGCACGGCGTCCTGATTGCCGCGATTGGTGGGCTGATAGGCGCCGACGACGGGGTAGCTGGTGGAAATCGATCCGCCGGTGACGTAGATATTGCGGCTCTTATCGAGGGCGAGGTCGTAGAGGATGTCATTGACGCCGCCTCCAAGGTAAGTGGAGAAGACCGCTTTGTCGCCGGCGGGGGCGATTTTGATGACGAAGCCATTGCCAAAGATGGGCGAGCGGTTGGTGGTTTGGAAGGCACCGGGGGTGAAGGGATAGTTGTCGGAGACGGTGTAGCCGGTGAGGTAGAGGTTGTTGTCGGCGTCGATGGTGCAGGCGGTGGCTTCGTCGGGGTAGTTGCCGCCGTAGTAGGTGGCGTAGACGAGGGCGGTGCCGGCGGGATTGAGCTTGCCGAAGATGGCGTCGAGTTCGCCCTTGTTGGTGGATTGGATGGCGTTGGGGACGGGGAAGTTGGCCGAGGCGCTGGCGCCGCAGAAGTAGACGGAGCCCTGGGTGTCGACGGCGATGTCGTTGATGCGATCGGTATCGCGGCCGCCGAGGAGGGTGGAATAGATGAGGGCTCCGGCGGGGCTGAACTTGGAGATGAAGGCATCGGTGGTGGCGCCGCCGCCGGCGACGGTTTGGAGGGCACCGGTGGAGGTGGGGAAGTTGGTGGAGCCGGTGGAACCGGCGATGTAGATGTTGCCGGCGGCGTCGGTGGTGACGGCGTAGGGGGATTCGGTGCCGCTGCCGCCGAAGTAGGTGAGATAGGCGAGGGCGGGATCGATGGTGAGGGGGAGACGGCGGTCGTACTTGCCGAGGGTGAAGCGGGCTTGTTTATTGTTCAGGGTGAAGCGGCTGGCGATTTGGCGGCCGCCGGGCTGGGTGGTGATGGGAGCGGGGAGGAGGAGGTCGCCGGCGGGGGTGTGGACGCGGAGGGCGCCATCGGGGTCGAGCCGCGGGGTGTGGCCGGGGAAGGAGAAGCGGGCGAGGGCGGGATTGGCGTTGGGTGCGAGTTCGAAATCGAACTCGACGAGGCCGCGGCGGGCGTGGAAGACGACGTCGATGCCGGGGTAGGCGTTGGCGATGCGGACGCTCGAGTAGTGGGCGATATTGGAGGCCCATTTCGCGGGATCGTTGCCGAAAAGGAGGGTGGTGTGGGAGTCGCGTTTCGACTCCGGCTGGACGTTGGCCCAGTTGGCGCCTGGGAAGCGGATTTCAATGTCGGACTGGGTGCGGGACTTGTCGGGGTTCCGTTTCCAGAGGGTGACGCGGGCGCCGTCGCGGGTGATGGCGAGCGCGCCGCGGGCGTCACGGGCGATGAAGCGATCGCCGGGGATGGATTGTCCGCGATTTTCTTCGAATATCGGGATGATGCCACGGAGGGCTTGGATGGCGGGTTTGGAATCCGCCAGTAAATAGGAGCTAGTGGTCTGCTTCAAACAGTCTGTCGTTTATTCAGCGTGTCCTGGGCCCGCATGACTTTCGCCAGGATGTCCTGAGCTCTCGCTGTCCAGATGAAGGGCTTGGGCTCTGCGTTGTGGTGGTCG
>JBIKOG010000099.1:0-26467 GCA_044358225.1 Bryobacteraceae bacterium
CCCCATCCCCGGCCCCTCCGCCCTGCTAACCGCCCTCTGCGCCTCCGGCCTCCCCACCGACGCCTTCATCTTCGGCGGCTTCCTCCCCCCCAAACAAGGCCAGCGCCGCAAGACAATCGAATCCTGGGCCGAATCCCCCGCAACGCTCGTCTTCTACGAAGCGCCCCACCGCATCCTCGATGCCTTGGACGACATCGACTTCACCCTCGGCGACCGTCCCGTCGTCCTCGCCCGCGAGCTCACAAAAATGCACGAAGAGTTCCTCCGCGGCACCGCAAAGACCGTAAAGGAGCAGCTGAAAGCCGCCAACACCCGCGGCGAAATGGTCCTCCTCATCGGCCGCGGCGAAGCCACCGTCAAGGACGACCGCCCCCTCCCCGAAGCCGTCGCCGAAGCGATCGCCAACGGCATGGAGCGCATGGAAGCCATCAAACACATCGCCCGCCAGCGCGGCCTCTCCAAACGCGAAGTCTACCAGGCCGTCACCTCCTAGGATTCCCCTTGGTAACGTGACACCGGGAAACTCCGTAATTTCCGATTTTTCCGGCCCTTCCCCCGCCTGCGATAATCAAAATAGCTCATGACGACTCCCGCCCAAGGCCCCTTCGACGTCGCCATCATCGGCGGCGGCATCATCGGCGCCGGTGTCGCCCGCGATCTCGCCCTCCGTGGCGCCCGCGTCGCCCTCGTCGAAAAAGGTGACTTCGGCGGCGGCACCACCTCGGGCTCCACCCGCCTCATCCACGGCGGCCTCCGCTACCTCGAAATGCTCGATTTCGCCCTCGTCCGCATGGACCTCCGCGAACGCGAGATCCTCCTCCGCATCGCCCCGCACCTCGTCAAACCCCTCGAATTCCGCATCCCCTTCGTCGGCCAATCCGCCTGGTTCCGCACCAAAATGCGCATCGGCCTCATGCTCTACGACGCCCTCAGCTACGACCGCTCCCTCCCCGGCCACCGGTTCCTCGACAACACCGAAACCACCGCCGGCGAACCCGCCCTCACCACCCACAACCTCAACGGCGCCGGTTCTTACTACGACGCCCAGGTCCGCCTCCCCGAACGCCTCTGCCTCGAAAACCTGATCGACGCCACCCGCCACGGCGCCGTCGTCAAAAACTACACCGAAGTCATCGCCGCCAACAAAACAAACAGCAAAATCGAATCCCTGCAAATCCGCGACCTCGCCACCGGCGAAGAATCCACCCTCCACGCCAAGGTCTTCATCAACGCCACCGGCGCCTGGTTCGACCGCGTCCAACAGCAACTCGGCAACGCCCCCAGCCGCCGCATCCGCACCACCAAGGGCATCCACCTCACCTGCGCCCCCATGGTCCAAAAGGCCAACGTTCTCTTCTCCCCCCTCGACGGCCGGCTCTTCTTCGTCATCCCCCTCCTCGGAAAAACCTGGATCGGCACCACCGATACCGACTTCCCCGACGACCCCACCAACGTCCGCGCCGAAGCCGACGACATCGAATATCTCCTCAAATCCGTCGAACCGTTCTTCCCCAACATCCGCCAGCTCCCCATCTACTCCACCAACGCCGGCGTCCGCGCCCTCGTCCGCCAGGATGGCTCGGAGTCCAGCGTCTCCCGCATGCACAAAATCGAGGAGACCCTGCCCAACATGTTCTCCGTCCTCGGCGGCAAAATCACAGGCTACCGCGCCATCGCCGAAGAAGCCGCCAACGCCGCCGCCGCCCGCCTCGGCCTCACCACCCCCTGCCGTACCGCCACCGACCTTCTCCCCGGAGGCGGCCCCGCCCCCGACTCCCCCTTCGGAGCCCTCTACGGAAGCCGCGCTCCCGAAGTCGAAAAACTTGTCACCGCCCACGGCCCCATCGGCGCCCAGGCCCGCTTCGCCGCCCGTCACGAATTCTGCCGGCATCTCGAGGACTTCCTCCTCCGCCGCACCGAATACGCCTTCGCCAGCGACCTCGGCGCCTCCGTCGCCCCGGCCGCCCTCGACGCCTTAAGTGAGGAATTGCAATGGGATAGCGCCCGTCGCGACGCCGAATGGGCCGCCTACCGGCGCGCCGCCATTCGCGCCCATGCCGACCTCCCCATCGAATGTCCGCTACCGGGATAACCTGCCCGCCTCAGATTATTCCGTCTACTATGAAGTCATAGCCTAGACAGTCCGATAGATCAGCAGCAAGGAAATCACCGGGTTGGCCTATAACCCGGGAGACAACAAGGATCTATGCCATCCATCAGCACCAAACAGTTCGGCATCGTGCAGTTCGAAGAAGAAGATATCTTCGACTTCCCCAACGGCCTGCCCGGGTTCGAGGCGGAACATCGCTTTCTGTGTATTGAGCGGCCGGCCCTCCGGCCTGTCGTATTCCTGCAAAGCATCGCCAAAGAAGAGCTCTGTTTCATTACTCTGCCGGCGCGTTCCGTCGATCCTGGCTATCAGTTGGAAGTGGGCCCGGAGGAACGCACCCTTCTCGGCTTGGCGTCGCCCGAGGCCGCCTCGCTCGACCAAAGTCTCGCGTGCCTCGCTATCGTCTGCCTTCCCTCCGAGGGCGCCCCTACGGCAAACCTACTCGGTCCCGTGGTACTCTCGCGGGAAACACGTAAAGGTGTGCAAGCGGTTCGGGACGATTGCCGGTACTCGGCAATGACCCCGGTCCAGCCCAATCCTACGGATCAAAATGTCCAGGCGCCTTCCCCTGTCGTGAAGGACCGGACTGACCGTCTCGCGGAGGTCTAGTGCTCATAATTCGCAGGCGTCGCGGTGAGTCCATCGTCATCGGCGAGGACATCGAGATCGAAATTCTCGAAACGTCCCCGACCCAGGTCAAACTCGGTATCTCCGCACCCAAAGATGTCACCGTTCTCCGCTCAGAGATTCGCGTCACCCGCGATGTCAATCGAACGGCCTCCACGCAGGCGGCCGACCCGGAAACCCTCAGCCTCCTGGTGGAGCAACTCCGGGAGTCTACCCCCGAAACAACCACAGTAGTATCCCCCGACGAAAAAAAGTCTACTATCCTCTAACACCCGCTCACCTATCACCGATATGCCTTCTTGAGGCTGAGGCTACTCCTTCAAGAAGCTCTCGCCAGATCCACCCACCATCCAATCGGCAAGCTGCGGCGCCGGGGCCTTAATCCCCACGCAACAGTGGACCCGTGTCTTTAAGGAGTGAAATCATGTCCTTCCGCATCAATACGAACATCGCCTCCCTGCAGTCCCAGGAATACTTGAGGAATACGAGTGAAAGCCAATCGAAGACGATTGGCCGGGTGACGTCAGGCCTCCGCATCCTGTCCAGTGGCGATGACGCCGCGGGCCTGTCGATCGCCAATAGCTTCCGCAGTGATCAGGCTGTGTTGCAGCAGGGCATCCGGAACGCTAACGACGGCCTCAGCACCCTCCAGACGATCGATGGTGGTATCAACAACATCAGCAAACTGCTCGATCGCGCCCGAACCCTGGCCACGCAGTCGGCCTCGGGAACATTCATCGGCAGTCGCGCCGTGCTGAATTCGGAGTTTGGCAGCGTCATCAATGAAATTGACCGGCAAGCGCAAGCCATCGGCCTCAACGCCGGCGGTGAGTTCGCCAAGGCGCTCTCGGTCTTCATCGGCGGCGGTAAGTCGTCTGGTGGCATCACTGCCATTCAAAACGGGGCCTCCCAGGTCGACCTTTCCAACTCCACCGTCGACGCCAAGAGCCTCGGCCTCAAAGGGGCGCAGGCCCAGGGCATCCCCGCCACCGATATCGGCACCGGTTCGGCCTCCACCAGCGTCTCAGCCATCGTCAACGACCCCACCAACACCGGCTCCCTCGCCGCAGCCGGCTTCACCGATTTCTACTTCCGCGGTCCCGGCTTCGGTGACTCTAAACGCATCAAGGTTTCCGTCAACCTCTCCGGTGTCACCAACGTGGACAACCTCGTGACGGCTGTCAACAACGCCATCGCCGCCGCCGGCACCGTCGTCAGCCCGGAAGCCACCGCCTTCCAGAACGCCAACATCGGTGCCTCCGTGGTCACCGCCGCCGATGGAAAAAAGTCGATCGCCTTCAGTTCCAGTTCCACCGCCTTCCAAGTGGCTGCCGGTGACCAGATGTCCAACGCCCTGTTGGGGAACGTCACCTCCGCGTCCAACCCCACCGGCAAGACGCTGGTCAACACCGTCACCTCTGGCTCCAGCTCCGCCGCTACAGCGACGGCCTTCGGCGCCTCAGGCGCTGGCACCGTGCAGGTTCGTTTTCAGGGTGCCGGTCTCTCCACCCCCATCGACATTAGTCTCACCGTCGGAGCCGGTACCACGATCGACCAGGCCCTCGCCAATCTCACCTCCCAGGTCACCGCCAACAGCAGCCTGCAAGCCGCTGGAATCACGGTGACAACGGCCGCCGCCGGGTCGCCCATCGTCTTCACCAGTGCCCGCGGAGAACGGTTCGAAGTACAGGCTTCAGGTGATCTCAACAACCTGCTCGGCCTCGGCAGCTATCGCAGCTCCGGCGGAGCGTCAGGCACCTTCGATTACTCCACCTTAACCGGTTCCGGCGGTACCTTCGCCGCCTCAGCCGAAACGCTGGAATTTTCCATCGGCGGCGGCGCCGTCGTCTCCACCACAATCACGCCGGCCACAGCTACCATCGGCGACGCCACAATCGCCCTCAACGCCCAGTTCGCCGCCAACGCCACACTCTCCGCGGCCGGCCTCGTCGCCACCAACGACGGTACCAACATCACCGTCACCAGTTCCAACGGCAGTAAATTCCGCGTGAATACCGTCGGCGCCACAAACGTGTTCGGCTTCAACGCAGCCACTGCCACCGGCATCGCAGATGCCGCCGAAATCCAGGCCGGCAATACCGACCTCAACTTCTTCAACTCCGGCGGCGTCCAGCAATCTTCCATCATCCCTTTCAGCGGCATCCGCAGTGGCGGCGACGACCAGACAATCACCATCTCCGCCAACGATGCCGCCGGCGTCGGCCACTCCACCACCGTCGTCCTCCGCAACGACTCCGTTCTCCGCAACGCCGGAACCGTCGATGAAGCCATCAACGCCATCAACACCGTCCTCAAGCAGTCCAACGACCCGACCCTCGAAGCCCTCGTCGCTGTGAAAGACAAGGCGTCCCCGTCAGGCACCGAAGGGATCCGCTTCATCTCCACGCTCAAGGAATTCAAAGTCTCCGTCGGCACCACCGCCTCCGGCAACGGCCTCGGCAATCAGGGTACGGTGGTCAACTCCGCCGCTGTCGGCTCCGGCTCCACCGCCGACATCAGCTCCCAGGCCGGCGCCGAACTCGCCGTCACCGCCCTCGCCGACGCCGTCACAAAACTCGGCGACGCCCAAGCCGTCGTCGGTCGCGGCCAGAACCAGTTCTCCTTCGCCGTCAACCTCGCCTCCAGCCAGCTAACCAACATCGCCGCCGCCGAATCCCGCATTCGCGACGCCGATCTCGCAGAAGAAGCCGCCAACCTGACAAAGGCGCAGATCCTGCTCCAGGCCGGTATCTCCGCCCTCTCCCAGGCCAACTCCGCCCCGCAGCAGGTCCTCTCCCTGCTCCGTCAGTAACCCCGAACACCAACCCAACCAACCGAGGGCCACCGGATAACAATCCGGTGGCCCTTTCTACGTTTACTATCCCCGCGAAATTTAGAGGTATCCCCTGAGGGTAACGAGGATCTCTCCTCCCCTATACCCAGTTTTTTCTTACCCTATCCCTCTCGTCTCTCTCCCCACCACCGATATGCCTTTTGAACGACCAATCAAACGCCATTGGCCGCGAAAAGGACTTCAAGGCGGCGTACTGATTGGATCCGGACATAACGTACGGGACTAAAGTTTCAAGGAGAGAAACATGTCATTTCGCATTAACACGAACGTTGCCTCGCTGCAGTCGCGGGAATACTTGCGTCAGACTTCAGAATCACAGGGCAAGACCATTGGACGGGTAACGTCCGGTCTGCGCATCCTCGCCAGCGGTGACGACGCCGCGGGTCTAGCTATCGCCAACACGTTCCGCAGTGATCAGGCGGTCCTTTCCCAAGGTATCCGCAACGCCAACGATGGCCTGAGCACGCTGCAAACGATCGACGGCGGCATCAACAACATCAGCAAACTGCTGGATCGGGCTCGCACCCTGGCCACGCAGTCGGCCTCCGGCACCTTCTCCGGCAGCCGCACCGTGCTGAACAGCGAATTCCAGAGCGTGGTCACGGAAATTGATCGCCAGGCGCAGGCCATCGGCCTGAACTCTGGCGGTACGTTCGCCAAATCGCTTTCGGTCTTCATCGGCGGCGGCCGCACCTCCGGTAGTGTCGACTCCACGGCGAACGGCTCGGTCGGCGTCAATCTGTCGAACTCCACCGTAGACTCCAAGAGCCTTGGGCTGCAGGGTGTTCAGGCGCAGGGCGTCACCTCCATCGACATCGGTACCGGCTCGGCCAGCACCAGCGTTTCGGCCATCGTCAACGATGCCACCAACACTGGCTCCGTCGCCACCGCCGGATACTCGGACTTCTATTTCCGCGGTGCCGGTTTCGCCGACGACCAGCGCGTGAAGGTCTCTGTGAACCTCTCCGGGATCACCGACACCGACACCCTCGTCAGCAGCCTGAACTCGGCCATCGACAACGCCGGCAACGCCGCCTCCGCACAGGCCACCGCCTTTAAAAACGCGGGCGTGAAAGCCGTCGTCGTCACCGCCTCTGACGGCAAGAAGTCGTTGGGCTTCACCTCCTCCTCCACCGCCTTCCAGGTGCAGGCAGGGGACCGGCTCGCCAACGCCCTCATCGGTAACGTTACTTCCTCGTCGAACCCCACCGGCCTCACCTTGACCAACACGGTCACCGGCGGCTCGGCTACCGCCGCGGCTGCCACCACCTTCGGCGCCGGCGGCGCGGGCACCGTCTCGGTCCGCTTCCAAGGCTCCGGTCTGGCCAGCCCGGTCGACATCTCCGTCGCCGTGGTCGCCGGCACCACCATCGAACAGGCGCTTACCAGCCTCACCTCCGCCGTGGCCGCCAACAGCAGCCTCCAGGCGGCAGGCATCACGGCCACCGCCGCCACCGCCGGCTCGGCGTTGCAGTTCACCAGCAAACTGGGCGAACGCTTCGAAGTGCAGGCCTCTGGCGACCTCGGCAATCTCCTCGGTCTCGGCAGCTTCCGTAGCTCCGGCGGCGCCTCGGGCACCTTCGACTATTCCACGGTTACCGCCTCTGGCGGCGTCCACACCGCTGTCGCCGAAACGCTCGAATTTTCCATCGGCGGCGGCGCCACGGTCTCGGCCTCCATCACCCCGGCCGGCGCGACCATTGGTGAAGCTACCACCGCCCTCAACGCCACCATCGCCGGCAACGCAACCCTGGCTGCCGCCGGACTGGTCGCCACCAACGACGGTACCAACATCACCCTCGCCAGTTCCAACGGCACCAAGTTCCGCGTCAACACCGTCGGCAACACCAACGTCTTTGGCTTTGGCTCCACCACCGCCACCGGCGTCGCCGATGTCGCCGAATCCCAGGCCGGCAACACCGCCGTGAACTCCTTCGTTTCCGCCGGTTCGCAGCAGACTGGGCTCCTGTCCTTCTCCGGTATCCGCGGAGGCGGCGATGATCAGACGATCACCGTCACCGCCAACGATGCCGACGGCCAGTCCCACTCCCTCGCCGTCGTCCTTCGCAACGACGCCACCGTCCGCAACGCCGGTACCGTCGACGAAGCGATCGACGCCATCAATACCGCCCTCAAGCAGTCCAACGACGCCACCCTGCAGCGGGTTGTCGCCGTCAAGGACAAGGCCTCTTCGGGCGGCGCCGAAGGCATCAAGTTCGCCAGCACCCTGCAGAACTTCAAGGTCGCCATCGGCACCAATGAAGCCGGCACCGGTGTCGGCAGCCAGGGCACCGTCGTCACCGCCGCCACGGCCGGAACCGGCGCCACCGCCGACATCACCACCCAGGCCGGCGCCGATCGCGCCGTCACCGCTCTCGCCAATGCCGTCAGCTCTCTGGGCAACGCTCAAGCCGTCGTCGGCCGCGGTCAGAACCAGTTCAACTACGCCGTTAACCTGGCGCAGTCCCAATTGACCAACCTCGCGGCCTCCGAATCCCGGATCCGCGACGCCGATCTGGCCGAAGAAGCCGCTTCGCTTACCAAGGCTCAGATCCTACTCCAGGCCGGTATCTCCGCGCTCGCCCAGGCCAACTCGGCGCCGCAGCAGGTACTCGCCCTTCTCCGCGGTTAATCGGCTCGCGCTGATCAATCCGCAGTACCCCCCTCAGAGGGCCGCCTTTACCGGCGGCCCTCTTTTTTTTACTCTCCCTATAGTAGTTAATCTACCGGTAGACTGCGCTACCATATACCCAGATGCCAGCCGACCTCCTGCAGGGCACCCTCAACCTGCTCATCCTCCACGTCCTCGCCCAAGCCAAAGCCAACGGCTACGAAATCGCCAAACGCATCGAACAACGCTCCGACGAAGCCCTCGCCGTCGACCACGGCTCCCTCTACCCCGCCCTCCGCCGCCTCGAGGCCAACGGCTGGATCGAAGCCAAATTGGAGACCTCCCCCACCAACCGTCAGGCCCGCTACTACGCCCTCACCAAAGCCGGCCGCCAGCAAATCAAGGTCGAACGCGCCCGATGGCAAGCCTCCGCCGCCGCCGTCACCAAGGTCATGGGCCTCGCCTAAATGAGCCTCCAACCGGACCCCATCGACGACGAACTCGCCGAACACTTCCACCTCCTCCGCCAGGAGCGTCTCGAAGCCGGCGACACCGAAGAACAGGCCACCCGCTACGCCCGCCACCGCCTCGGCCACGCCCCCGCCATCGCCGAAGCCGTCCGCGATCTCTCCCCGTATCACCGCCTCGAATCCGCCGCCCGCCACACCCGCCTCGCCCTCCGCGCCCTCCCCAAACACGCCCTCGCCACGGCCATTCTCACGTTAGGCATCGGCCTCAGCGTGGCATTATTCTCCCTCGTCGACGCCGTCATCCTCAGCCCCCTCCCCATCCCCAACGAAGACCGTGTCCACCTCCTCTGGAAAACCGACCCCGCCAACCAGCCCCACCTCGTCGGCGAACTCGCCTACCCCGAACTCGCCGACCTCCAACGCGACATCCCCGAAGCCCAATACGTCGCCCTCTTCCCCGCCGCCCCCTACGGCAACGGTCGCACCCTCCAAACCGGCGCCAACGACCCCGTCCAAATCGAATCCTGCCCAGCCTCCCCGGACTTCTTCAAAGTGCTCGGGGTCCACCCCGCCATCGGCCGCGACTTCACCCCAGCCGACTCCGCCCCCGGCGCCCCACCCGTCGCCATCCTCTCCCACGAAGTCTGGCGCCAACACTTCTCCGCCACTCCAAACATAATCAACCAACCGGTGCGCATCAACAACCGCCCCCACACCGTCATCGGAGTCATGCCGCCCCACTTCGATTTCCCCCGCGGCGTCGGCCTCTGGGTCAACCTCCCCGCCGCCAACCGCCGAGGCATGACCTGGCTCCAAGCCATAGTTCGCCTCCACCCGAATGCCGGCAAAGCCGAGTTCCAGTCTTCAGCCAACCGCGCCCTGAAACTCCAACTCACCAACCACCCCAAAGAATACGCGCCCACCCAACAAGCCACCGTAACCCCCATCGCCAACTTCCTCACCGGCACCGCGAAGAACCAACTCTACCTCGCCCTGGCCGCGGCTCTCTTACTACTGCTCTCCGCCTGCGTCAGCGCCGGCAATCTCTTTCTGACACGCGCCCTCAGCCGCCGGCAGGAGGTAGCAACCCGCACCGCCCTCGGCGCCACCCGCGCGCAGCTGTTAACCCAATTCGCCACCGAAGCCCTGGCCGCGTCCACAGTGGCCACCCTCGCCGGCACAGCGTTAGCCGCCGCCATCATCGAAGGCCTAATCCGACTCGCCCCATCCGACATCCCCCGCATCCACAACGCAACCCTCAACCCCGCCGCCCTCGCCGCGGCCATCGCAATCGCCCTCACCGCCGCCATGGCATGCGCCATCGGACCCCTGCTCCTGCTCCGCGAAAAGAACCTCGAAACTCTCCTCCGTGAAGGCGGCACGCGCACCGCCGGCTCGCGAACCGGCGCGCAGCTCCGCCGCCTGTTCGTCTGCCTCCAAACCGCCGCCACGGTAGTGATCTTAACGGCCTGCGCCCTCCTCTTCTCCAGCTACCGGGCACTTTTGAAGACCGATCTAGGACTCGATAACCGGGACGCCATCACCGTCAACCTCGCCCTCCGCGGCCCCGGCATCACCCCGGCCATCTACCGCAAAACCTATCTCGAACTCATCGACCGTCTCCGCGCCACACCCGGCATCACCAACGCCGCCGGCGTGCTCCTCCGTCCGCTCGAAGGATCCATCGGCTGGGACGCCGGATACACCTACGAGTTCGAAGCCGACACCCGCGACCCCCTCCAACAAAGAAAGGCGAACTTCGAAGTCGTAACCCCCGGCTACTTCGAGACAATCGGCACGAAGCTGAAGGAGGGCCGCGACTTCACCGACCACGACACCGAGCAAACCGAGAAGGTGCTCATCATCAGCGAATCCGTAGCCGCTCCCCTGAAGGACCCCATCGGCAAACGAATCGAGGTGTTCGGCGAACAGCGCAAGGTAATCGGAGTAGTAGCCGACGCCCGCTTCCGAGGAGTCCGCCAACCCGGCCACGACGTCTACGTCCCCAACCGGCAGATCGATATCCCAACAAACTACCTGGTCATCCGTGCCACCACGCCAACGGCCGAAACCCTGACCCAAATCCGCAAAGCAGTAAAAGAAATCGCCCCCGACCAAGCCATAGCGAGCGAAGCGACGCTAGGAACCCTATTGGACCGCAACACCGCCAGAGATCGTTTCAACCTGGCCCTACTACTCCTCTTCGCCGCCGGAGCCGTAATATTAGCAGCAGCCGGCACCCACGCCGTAACCCGCGAGTCGATCACAGCGAGAGCCAATGAAATAGCGATCCGCCAAGCCCTAGGCGCCCCTCGCCTCCGCCTGGCCCGAGAGTTAATCACCGACATCCTCAACTACATCACCCTAGGCACCCTCACCGGCATCCTGCTCGCCACCGCGCTAGCCACCGCCGCCAAGACCCTCCTCTACAATGTCTCCCCGCAAGACCCCAAAATCCTAGCCACCGTCGCCATCTTCGTCCTACTAACCGCCGCCCTCTCCGCCCTCCTCCCCGCCTGGTCCCAGACAATCCCTAGGCTTGCCCTCCGAAGTCCGAAGGGCGATGGGGCGTGACTGTAACCTGGGAGTTGCCCGCCGGTGTGCTTTGGCTGCAACTCGCTGAAAGTGGGCGCGCCGCAATTCAGTCTTTGTATTACCCTTAAGAGCAGAGGGCGAATTGTGGGAAGTAAACTGCGAAAATCTGACATTTGGTCGCGGAATTGGCAAATGCTTTTGGCATTCGGGTTCGGAATCTTGTTTGTACTGGCATTGTTGGTCCTCACGATTTTTGTCCCGTCGCCAACAGACGCCCAGTTTTTTATCTTTCGCGTCGTACTTGCCCTTGCTGCTGCGGGCATTGGTGCGATAATTCCTGGCCTAATCGAGGTGAGTGTATC
The DNA here is from genome assembly GCA_044358225.1 of Bryobacteraceae bacterium. GTDB lineage: Bacteria > Acidobacteriota > Terriglobia > Bryobacterales > Bryobacteraceae. The sequence goes on from JBIKOG010000099.1 coordinate 11,570, forward strand.
CACGTCCGTCCGGGCAGGAGGCGCGATTGCCCTATTCGTTCTCGTCTATTTGTTTAACCCGCCAGGGGTCCTCAGAACCGCAGTCCCCGAGGCGACGATAAAACAAACAACTAACGGCCAGAATAGCCCTGCCGTCGTCTCCCAGGGGCCCGTGACTATAACTGACCAGGCCAAAGAAAAGACGCGAGAAGCGAAAAAATGAAAGTCCGTATCGCCACAGCACTGTGCTGCTTCATTATTGGAACGTTAGTGTTCGGGCAGGAGCAAAAACGCATATCACAAACAACCAACGGTTTATGTAGTCCAGCCGTTGTGTCCGAGGGGCAGGTGACAATCACTTGTACCGGTCTGGATCATCGCCAACAACAGACGCTGGGACGGTTGCCAGCGTTGATGGATCAACTCCTCAAAAGTACTCAATCTGACCGCGACCAGTTGATGGTAAAGCTTGAAGAGATGGTAAAGTTTCAGAAAGAGTCGGAAGTCCGAACTGCATCAGCGATTGCGACCGCAGTCATTGAGAAGACTTCAGTTCGGGTGGCCTTGTCGCGAGAACTAGACAAGCCCATAATTGGACTCTATGCCATAGTTTCACTTTCCAAACCCCTTGCAGAAGATCAGTTGGCGGACATAGCGGGGGTTGTCGAGATCTTTGACTCGATTAACGAAGACCGGCCGGGACTTTATTTGGGACTACGTCCAGATGTAGATGAATGGACTGAAATCCCCGGGAACAAAAAAATACTGATGCGAGGAATACGCTCAGAAATCTGGACCCATCCAAGGACATCGACTCAAACAACGAGGTCCGAGATTATTGACAGCTTTTTCGTGTATCGTTTCAAATCGCTCGATCGACTGGAGATTGGCGCAGCCCCGATGCCCACTCTCTTTGGCATGGTCGGCCGGCTGGACCACGCTTCTGTCGTTTTTAGGGCGAGTCGAAAATTGAGTGACTATTTTGATAGATTAACTATTGTTGCGAACGATTTCGTGGTTTTGGAGATCAAAAGGGCTGACATTATCGGTTGGCAACCGCCGCCACCACCAATTATCTCTCGATTAACATCTGGGCGCCTTGATTCCAAGAGCGGAATAGTATCGGGCCAGGAATTGATCAAGGCGGAGGCATTTGATCCGAATTTCATGCTGCCGGAAGGATTTAAGCAATTTTCTTTTGGGACTGCATTGTTTTCTTCGACGCGTGCAACCGCCGCGCCGCCGATGAATATCAAAACGTCAATTAAACTCAGTGATAGCCAAATTCGAATGCACCGCATAATGGGAGGTGGGGTATTTCCGCATCGGCCCGGCCGGGGGAGCATGATGATCCTACCGGGGGAACACGGTTGGTTGCCTAAAGAAAACGATTAGAGCCACGGCCCTCAGGAAAACGTTTCCGCCTTGGCAGCAGGTCCTTGGAGTTCCTGACGTTGGTCGCACTAAGGTGAGGTTGGTGAGGTTTGCAGAACCTCTTTCACTGCGATCTGGTTCAACACAAACCACTTCCACCGTTCGATCCAACGACCGCGCATGATTGCTAAACCCTGACTCGTCTCCGGTATTTTAGGCGCGACTGGGAACAGGAGTTGGGGGCAGATAGCCCTGGCTCACACCGCCGATGCTCGTGTCTCGTGCTACCAAGTTCATTTAGTTCTGGCAACCCAGCGAACCACATCGCGCGTGCGATTCATTGGACCGCCGACAGCGCCCAACTTGACATCGCGCAATCCAGTTGCGCCCTCGACAAGCCATCAATGAACGCACGCATAGCCGCCAGCGCCGGCAAATACCCGCTCTAAGGCACCCAAATGAAATACGCCAGATAACAAACAGCCGACCCAACCCCCAGCGTAACCAGCCCCGAAAACAGCCGTTTCTGCAAATAGAAAACCAGAATCGACCCCGACAGCGACACCAACACCATCAACAACGCCGAGAGGTCGATAACCACTCCCCAGGCCTTCCCCGAATCCCGGCCCTTGTGTAGGTCGTTCAACAACGCCACCAACCCCATCCGCGTCTCAGTCAGTTCATAACTACCCGAAGCCCGGTCCAAAAACACATCCGCCGTATACGCCGGCCCCTTGAAATTCACCGAGCACTGCCCGTCATCAATCCGGAAATCGGAAAGCGCCCCGCCCACCCGGTGCGCTTTCCGCAAATGCTCCACAATCTCCAACTTGGCGACATTCCCCTTCACCCACGCCGGGTCCACAGAACCCTTCACCTGCACCGTCCGCGGCGCCCCCGCGAACCAATCGGTATGGTTCAACGTCAGCCCCGTCACGGCGAAAAAGAACAGCACGCCAAAACTCACCATCGACAAGTAAATGTGGAGCCACCGCGAAAGCGACGCCAATTGCCGCTTCCACTTCGGCACCCGCTTCGGCGCGCTAATGTCCGCCGGCTTTTCTGAAATCAACGGAGGCACTGGTAATCTCACTCCCACCTGTCAATGTAAACTGCTTCGACCCGCCCGTCAGGTCCACCTCTTGCCGCAGCAAGTCGTACCCGCCGTGCTCCCGCGCCGCCTCGATATAAACCGTATACTTCCCCGGCTTCACCGCGACGCCCTTATTATCCTTCCCATCCCACTTCAACGTGTACTTGCCCGGTGGCCGTGTCGCGCTCGACACCGACTGGGCAATCTCGTTCCCCTCCGCCAGCAGCCGCAACCGGTCTCCGCGATACCACCCGCGCAGGTCCGGCAGCCATCTATCTTTCTGAAACCAAAGGGCCACCGTCCGCACCGGGAACTTGTCCTTGTCCTCTACCCAGACAGCTAGGTATGGCCGCCGGTACCGCTGCCCCTCAATCCGGGCCAGCTCCAAATTGACGACAACCTCCGTCGCCGGAGCCTGTGCCAACGGCGCCATCAGGAACCCCGGGCTGCTGACAATCCCGCCACCGGCCTTCACCAGCAGGAACTGCGCCCCCGGCACCCGCGCCGCCAGCCTCCGCGATTCATCCACCGACAGAATCGTAAACGCCGTCGCCAGCGCCCCCGCGTCCGTCGCCTTCGGAGCGATAACCGTAGCGCTTGCAATATGTTGCGGACTCTTGCCCGTCCGCGGATCCACGATATGCGCCCCGCGCCGCGAGCTCCCCGAAGTCGCCACCGCCATCCCAGCCGCCAGCGTACTGGCCAGTGGCGCGGAGTTCTCGGTGTCATCAAAGGGATTCGCAATCTGGACCCGTTCGGTCATCCGGCCCTTCACCACCAGGTCCCCGCCGATATTCACCACGACGCCGGAGGCATGCTTCATCGCCGCATCCGCCGCTTTTTCAATCACATAGCTCTTCGTAAAGCTGTTCAGCGCGATCGGCGCGGCCGATAGATGCGTCGCCGTGCCATTCGCCCGATCCAATGCCCAGTGCGGGCCGCCATCCCAGCCTGCCGCGAACGTGGCCGAGATAGCCCCGCCCGTCCGTCCGCGCCACTGATCGTATAACCCCAATACTTCCAACAGTTCCGGGGATACCCGAACAGCCCGGTCGCGCGTCCGCGCCCACCGGCTCACTTCACTCTCCGGGTCCCAGGTGGAGAGGATCTTCGCCAACCGGTCGATCTCGGAAAGCGCCGCCGCCTCGGCCCGATCGGAGGGCAGCGATTCGACGCGCATCTCGAAGGAAGTGCCTAAGACGTTCTCCTGGTTATAGATACGCTGCCCCATCCGGGGCACCAGCGGCAGCGCCGCCGCCGAAAACAGATCGCGACGTCTCAATGCCGTTCCCTCCGGGGCCGGATCTCATCCGCCGTCAACTGCCCATCCCCATTCTTATCAAGGGCTTGCAGAGCGGCTGGCGCGCCGGCGATCTCTTCCTTCGACAGCGTCCCATCGCCATTCTTATCGATGGCGCGGAACAACAGGTCCATCGGCGGCCCGCCCGGCCCTCGGCCTTCCATTCTCCGGGGTTGCTGGCTCGCCGTCGCCGCCGTCAACTCTTCCTTCGTCAACACCCCGTCTTTATTGGCGTCGGCGCGTTCAAAGATGCGCTGCATCCGTTCGGGAACTTCGTCTTTGGTCAGTTTCCCGTCCTTATTGGCATCAAAGGACATCAAGCGGGCGACCATATCGTCGGGCGGCTGGGCCCAGGCGAAACTCGTCGCGAGGAGGGGTAGAGTGTAGAGGAGGGTTCGCACAACAGTAGGGTACGCGAGACGGCTTCCAGGTTTCCCCTCTGACGAGGACTTAACCTTCCTTTACGGAAGCCACCGCTGCAAGTGGTACGCGAAAACGATGCAAAAATGGATGAAAACGACGCGTTTTTGATCGAAATTGGCGATGTTTTTGACCTCCACAGCGTACCACCGCGCGACGTGGCAGAGGTCGTCGAGGCCTATCTCGATGCCGCCCATGAAAAGGGCTTCACACACCTCCGGATCATCCACGGGAAAGGCATCGGCGTCCAGCGGGAGACGGTCCGCAAAATTCTGGAGCGCACGCCGTACGTGGAAAGTTTCCAGACCGCCCCGGAGGGGGCCGGCGGCTGGGGAGCCACCCTCGTAACCCTCCGGCAAAAATAGCCTTCCACGAATTCCCCTCCCCGCGCGTCACTCCCTATGTGAAGCTTATTCCGGCAGTCGTGTCTCTGCTCGCGGCCAGCGCCTTCGGCGCCGATGTCGATCTGCCACGATTGCTGAAGGCGATCGAGGGCCGGTATAACTCCGTCAAAACATTGGAGATGGACTTCGAGCAGACTTACGTGGCCCCGAACAGGGCACGGCGGAACGAAGGGGGCCGGTTGTTCCTGCGCAAGCCCGGAAGGATGCGCTGGGAATACGCCAAGCCGGACGGCAAACTCTTTGTTTCCAACGGCGTAGACTACTGGTATTACAATCCCATCGCGCGCACGGCCGAGAAGATGAAGCTGAAGGAAGCCGCCGATATGCAGGCCCCGATGGCGTTCTTACTGGGCAAGCTCGACTTCCAAAGGGACTTCGCCAAGTTCACGGTCCGCCAGGAAGGCGCGCTGGTGCGGATCACCGCCGAACCGAAGAATCTCGATAAGGCTCCCTACCGCGAAGTCTCCTTCCTTGCCAGCCAAGATGCGCGGATTGAACAACTTACGGTTCGCGGTCAGGACGCATCGACCATGGACTTCCGCTTCCGCAACGAAACGCGCAACCCGGCGCAGAAGGATTCGCTGTACGTCTTCACGCCCCCGGCCGGGGTGGAGGTCCAGGTCCAGTGAGCGAATTCCTCCTCAAATACGCCGACGCGCGTGGGCAGATCAAACAGGAAGTCGTCGACGGGAATTCGGAGAACGAGATCCGGGATAAGTTCGCCAGCCAGGGATTCCTGGTGTACTCGATCAAGCCGAAGGGCAAGTTCGATGCGATCACGACGGGCGCGGGCAAATCGCGGACGAAGAAGATCGATCTGGAGAAGTTCCTGATCTTCAATCAGCAGTTTGTGACGCTGATCCGGGCGGGGTTGCCGATTCTAAAATCGCTCGACCTTCTCGCCACCCGGCTGACCGATGAAAAGCTGAGCCCGTTCGTGACCGCCGTTCGCGACGAGGTGCGGATCGGCACGTCGCTTTCTGATGCCTTTGCTAAGCAGAACGTCTTTCCGCCGATCTACATTTCGTCGATCCTGGCCGGTGAGAAGTCGGGCTCGTTGGTAGAAGTTTTGGACCGGTACGTCACCTACCAGCGGCGGAACCTGGCGGTGCGGAAGAAGCTGATCGGGGCGCTGATCTACCCGGTGCTGCTGATCGCGTTGGTGATTTTGCTGGTCGGATTTCTGGTGACCTATGTGGTGCCGCAGTTCGCCGAACTCTACTCTTCGATGGACGCGAAGTTGCCCGGGCTGACGGTGTGGCTGATCTCGATTGGCACGGCGGCGCGGGACTACATTTTGCTGCTGATTGTGGCCATCTTTGGCGGCGGGGCGGGCATCTACTTCTGGTCGAAGACCGAGTCGGCGCAGGAGTCCCTGGACAAGGTGAAGATGCGGCTGCCGATTGCCGGAGAAATTTGGGTGAAGTACCAGGTGGCACAGTTTTCGCGCGTCCTTTCCACGCTGCTCTTGGGTGGCATTCCGCTGGTGCAGGCGTTGGAAACAGCGGCGCAGAGCGTGGGCACGAAGCTGCTGGAAAAGTCGCTGGCACGGGTGCGACAGTCGGTCCGGGAAGGCAATTCGTTGTCGAGCTCGCTGGCGGAGACGAAGATCTTTCCGGAGCTTTCGATTGACATGATCGAGGTCGGCGAATCGACGGGCGCGCTGCCGGCGATGTTGGGCAGCGTGGCTGAGTTCTACGAGGACGATGTGCAGACGCGGATGTCGGCGGCGCTTTCGTTAATTGAGCCCGGCATCATGATTTTCATGGGCATTTTCGTCGCCTTCGTATTGGTGGCGCTGTATCTCCCGATTTTCTCGTTATCGGATTCCATTGGAGGGAGCCGCTAGTTATGGCCACCGAACGCGCCAATCTGATTGACCCGCAGGTGGAGATCACCAACGCCAAGGCGCTTGCCTCGCGGTACCGGGCCGGGTATCTGGATTTGAAAGAAGGCAAGGTCGACTTGGAACTGCTGCGGCTGGTTCCGGTGGACATGATGTTCCGCTACAACTTCGTCCCGGTGGCGCTCGAAAAGACGCCTGGCGGGAGCGAGATTCTGGACATCGCCGTGGCCGATCCGCGAAACCTGCAGTTGATCGACGAACTGTCGGTTTTGCTGAAGAAACGGCTTCGGGTAAAAGTAGCGGCGCTCCATCAGATTAACGAACTGCTGAAGAAGACCGAGCAGTCGCAGCGAGTGCTGGAAGAAGTCACTGAAGGCTTCGCGCTCGACGTGGTTGGCGGCGACGATGAGAACCCGGACGAGACGCTTTCGATCGATCGCATTTCGGCCGGCCAGGACGAGATTGCGCCGGTCATCAAACTGGTGGACACCACCATTTTCAACGCCCTCGAGCGGAGAGCGTCGGATATCCATATCGAGACGCGCGATGGCGAGGTTGTCATCAAGTACCGCATTGACGGCGTGTTGCATTACGCCATGCCGCCGATTGCCAAAGACTGGCACTCGATGATTATTTCGCGTATCAAGGTCATGAGCGAACTGGACATCGCCGAGCGGCGCGTGCCGCAGGACGGCCGTTTCCGGGTGCGCTACAAGGGGCGGCTCATCGATTTCCGCGTCTCCATCATGCCCACGGTGCATGGCGAAGATTCGGTGTTGCGCGTGCTGGACAAAGAGTCGATGTCGGAGAAGTTTGCGAAGCTGACGCTGGACGTTGTTGGCTTCAGCGACCACGACGTGACGCGGTTCCGCCGGTATATCAAAGAGCCGTACGGGATGGTGCTGGTGACGGGGCCGACGGGGTCCGGTAAGACCACAACGCTGTATGCGGCGCTGAGCGAAATCAAGAACGACGAAGACAAGATCGTCACCATTGAAGACCCGGTTGAGTACCAGCTTAAGGGCATTACGCAGATCCCGGTGAATGAGAAGAAGGGTCTTACTTTCGCTCGCGGGTTGCGCTCCATTTTGCGTCACGATCCAGACAAGATTCTGGTCGGCGAAATTCGCGATCAGGAGACGGCGCAGATTGCGATCAACGCGGCGCTGACGGGCCACTTGGTGTTCACGACGGTCCACGCGAATAACGTGTTGGACGTGATGGGCCGGTTCCTGAACATGGGTGTGGAGCCGTACAACTTTGTGGCCGCGATGAACTGCATTCTGGCGCAGCGGCTGGTGCGCGTGATCTGCGACCACTGCAAGCGGCCGGTGCATGTGGACGATCAGGAGATTATCGACAGCCGGTTGAATCCGGAGGATTTCCGGGATGTGACGTTCTATGAAGGCGCCGGGTGTTTTGAGTGCGGCGGGACGGGGTATCACGGCCGGTCGGCGATTCACGAGCTGCTGGATTTGTCGGAACGGATGCGGGAGCTGATTTTGGAAAAACGCCCGGCGTCGGAGATCAAACGGGTGGCGCGCGAAGAGGGCATGACGACGCTGCGCGAGTCGGCCATTGAGCGCGTGCGGGCGGGCATTACGACGCTGCGGGAAATCAACAAAGTGACGTTCATCGAGTAACCCATGTCATTCATCGACAAATTCAATGGCTTGCTGGCGGATCCGCCGCCGGAGTTCGGCTTCGAAGTGACCGAGGCTGGGTTGGCGTGGTCGTCCCCGAAGGGCAAGGGCTTCACGGCGTTTGAGCCGGGCACGCTGCGCGTGTCGCCGAGCGAGGAAAACATTCTGCGGGCCGAATCGATGGCGCGGGCGGTGCGGGAGGTGACGGGCGACGCATCGGGGCGGAAGCGGCGGACGGCGGCGGTGATTCTGCCGGATTACGCGGGGCGGACGACGGTGTTGGACTTCGACTCGTTCCCGGCCAAGACCGAGGAGCAGGAGACGCTGGTGAAGTTCCGGTTGCGGAAGGCGGTGCCGTTCGATATTGATTCGGCGTCGGTGAGCTATTTTGCGCAGCCGCGGCATGGTTCGAAGAAGGTGGATGTGATTGCGAGTTCGATGTCGCTGGAGACTTTGGCGCGGTATGAGGCGCCGTTCCGGGCGGCGGGGTTGCATGTGGGGTTTGTGACGGGGTCGATCCTGGCGGCGTTGAACGCGGTTCCGAATACGGGGTGCCGGGTGGTGGTGAAGTTGAACGGGCTGGTGCTGGCGCTGGCGGTGACCGATAACGGCGCGCTGCGGTTGTTGCGCACGATTGAGTTGCCGGAAGCTACGCCAGACGCGATTGCCGAACACCTGATGCCGACTTTGACCTATTTGGAAGACGAGTGGGGGAAGAAGCCGGAGAGCGTGTACGCGGTGGGGTTCGACCCGACGTGGCTGGAGCCGGAGTTGGGGGCAGAGGCGTTGAACGGGCCGTTTGGCGTGGCGCAGGCGCATAATGCGGGGCTGCTGGGTTGGCTGGCGGCGGGAGGGCGGCTGTGATGACGGCTGAGCGCGGTATCGGACAAATCCCAGGTGACAGTCACCTAGGGGAAATCGGGGGGCTGGGCGGGGGAGCCGGCTTGGCGTTGGCTGCGGAGCAGAGTATCGGACAAATCCTTGGTGACAGTCACCTAGGGAAAGTCGGGGGGGTGGGGCGGTGAGATATCCGATTAATTTGGCGAGTGAGCCGTTTCGGCGCGATCGGGCGATGATTGTCGCCTCGTCGGTGCTTGCGGGGTTGCTGGTGTTGACGTTTGGGCTGTTGGTGGCCTTGATCGTGAACGAACGGCACCAGAAACGCGATGTGCTGGAGGCGACCGAGCAGGCTGAGGCCCAGGTGGCGAAGTTGGCTTCGGAACAGTCCGCCGTTGAGGCGTCCATGCGCAAGGCGGAGAACGCCGATGTGCTGGAACGGAGCGTCTTCCTGAACAACCTGATCGTCCGGAAAGGCGTGAGCTGGACGAGGCTGTTTGGGGATCTGGAGTCCGTGATGCCGCATAACGTCCGGCTGGTGGCGATTCGGCCGCAGACGGACCCGAAGAACAATATTCAACTGGAAATGACCGTGGGCGCACAGACGGTGGAGCCGGTGGTTGATTTGCTGAAGAAGATGGAAGGCTCCGGGATTTTTAGTGTGCCGAGTGTCGCCAACTGCTTGCCGCCGTCGCAGAGTGAACCGCTGTACCGGTGCCGCGTGAGTGTGAATTATGCCCAGAAACTTTAATATTGGCTCGCTGGTGGGCCAGTTGGGCCTGAAGAAGAACGATCCGCGGACGACGGCGCGGGTGGGGCTGGGCGCGCTGCTGCTGTGTAATTTAGTGGCGGGGTGGTTTGTGTTCAGCCCGATTGGCGGCTCCGCCGATGAGATGGAGACGCGGCTGCTGGATTTGCAGCGGCAGGTGTCGTCGAAACAGGCCGTGCTGAAGCGCAGCAAAGAGCTGGCGGCGAAGGTGGACAAGGGCCGGTTGCAGGGCGATGAGTTTTTGGGCCGCTACTTTTTGAGCCGGCCGACGACCTATTCGACGCTGGTGGGCGAGCTGAACTCGCTGGCCAAGGCGGCCGGGGTGCGGCCGAAGGAACAGGCGTTTAATGAAGAAGAAGTTGAGGGATCTGACGAGCTAGGCATGGTGAGCATCACGGCCGGCTACGAGGGTAGCTATGCCGACCTGCTGCACTTTCTGCGCGAGTTGGACAAGGCCAACCGGCTGGTGATTATTGAGAGCCTGGCGGCGTCGCCGCAGCAGGGTACGGGCGTGTTGAATATTTCGCTGCGGCTGAACACGTTTATCCGGGAGACGCCGGTGGCGGCGCAGTTGGCGGCGTTGACGCAGCCCCGCAGCGAGCCGGCCGTGCCACCCGCGACGCCCGTAGCGCAGCCGGTGACTGCGACGGTGGCGCCGAGTCCGATGGCACCGCCACCCGCCGCACCGGTGGTTCAGCCGCGTGGTGCGACGCCTTCGCCCCTGAATCCAATGGCGCCGCCGCCCGGCGTGCCGGTTCTGCCTCCCGGCGCACAAGCTCCGGCGGCCAGGAGAGGAGGCGGACGATGAAATTAGGCGCTACTCCGAAACAGATCGCGATTCTGGGTGGGCTGGTGCTGCTTGCTCTGTTCCTGCAGTTCAGCGGCGGCGACGACGACCGTCCGAAGTCCGACGCCAAACGGGGTCCGGCTCCGGTGGCGGCGCCGTTGCCTGTATCGGGATCGGCCGGGCCGCGGGCGGTGACGCCGGTGGCGGCCAAGAACGCCGCGGCGCCGCGGCCGAACAGCCGGAACCGGACGAGCCTGGAATACAAGCCGGTGTTGCGGCCGCGCCGCGTGGAAGACCGGGTGGATCCGACGACGATCGACCCGACGCTGCGGACCGATATTCTGGCAAAGCTTGGCACGATTCAGATCCAGGGCGGTTCTCGCCCATTGTTTGATTTCGGCACGGCGCCGCCGCCGGTGGTGAAGGCGCCAGATCCGGGCAAGATTAAAGTGAACCCGGGCGCGGTGAAACCGCCGCCGGTGGTGATCGCCCCGGTGAAGCCGCCATCGGGTCCCGTGACTCCGGTGAAACCGCAGGCGCCGCCGATTCCGTTGAAGTTCTACGGCTTTACTTCGGCGCGGGCGGGGCTGAAGCGCGCGTTCTTCCTGGAAGGGGAGGACGTGTTTGTGGCCAACGAAGGCGACATTGTGAAGAAACGCTACAAGGTGGTACGCGTCAATCTAAATAGCGTTGTGATGGAAGACACCGAGTACAAGCAGCAGCAGACGCTGCCGTTGACCGAACAATCCCAATGAGAGTAACGCGGCGACAATCCGAACGGGGCTACGCGCTGATCTTCGTCTTCGCGCTGACGGCGATGATGGCGTTGTCACTCTATATGGAATTGCCGCGACTGGCGTTGGAGATGCAACGGAACCGGGAAGAGTTGTTGATTGAACGCGGCGAGCAGTATGTGCGCGCGATCAAGGTGTTTTCGAAGAAAAACAAGAAGTATCCGCAGACGGTGGAAGAGCTGGAGAGCTTCAACGGGGTGCGGTTCCTGCGCAAGCGGTATCTGGACCCGATGACGGGCAAGGACGAGTGGCGGCTGATCCACACCGATGGGATGAAACTGACCGATTCGCTGGTGGAGAAGCAGGCCAAGCCGGGTGAGACGCCGGAATCGAAGAGCGCGAATAATTTTGTGAGTGAGGGTGCGTCGTTTGGTTCGACCGGGGACGCAACGCAGGGCCGGGTGGCGCAGGCGCTGAACCGGCGGGCGAGCGAACAGCCGGGCGCGGCGGGCGCGCCGCCTCCACCGGGGTCGACGTCGCCGACGGACCCGAACGCGATCAGCGAACCGCTGCAACAGCAGCAGATGTTGCAACAGCAGATGCAGCAGCAGATCATTCAACAGCAGCAGAGCATGGTGCCGATTATCGGGCCGAACGGGCAGCCGATCCAGCGCGTGCCGGGATTGCCGGGGCAGTTTGGCACGAGCGGGCAGTATCCGACGCAGGCGGCGAATTCGCAGGCGGGCGGAATGGTATCGGGCGGATCGTCTTTCGGCAGCGGGTACAGCGGCGGCACGGGGGCGAACCCGACGATGGGGCCGCAGCCATCGCCGCAAATGCAGCAGGGCTCGTTCCGGCCGGGGGGCGGCTCCAATAGTTTTGGCGGACAGATGGCCGGGGGGCCACCGATTCCCGGCCAGGGTGGTTTTGGCGGCGGGGCGCCGGGCGGCATTGGGGTGAATCCGGCGACACAGATGATTCAGCAGATTCTGACGCGGCCGAATCCGCAGGGGCTGGCCAATATTCAGGGCGGCATGGGCGGGGCGCAGGCGATGGGCGGAGGGATTGCCGGCGTGGCGAGCAAGCACGACGCCGAGGGGATCAAGATCTACAAGGAAAAGACGAACTACAAAGAATGGGAGTTCGTCTATGACCCTTCGAAGGAGAAGGGCGCGATGGGGCAATTTCCGGGGCAGATGCAGGGTACGGTGGGCGGGCAGATGCCGGGCCAGCCGGGGTTTGGCGGGCAACCTGGGGGTTTTGGCGGGCAACCGGGCGGGTTTGGCGGCCAACCAGGGGGCTTTGGTGGCCAGCAGGGCGGCTTCGGCGGGACACCCCGGCGATAGGGGGTGACTGCCGAAGTATACTGGCCTGACCCAGTATGGCGATGGATGTGGCAGGGCTTTTTGCGCCGGACCCCGAGAGGCGGCGTTTCGCGACAGGCGATTTGGTGGGCGGACGGTACCGGATTGAACGGTTCATCGGCGCTGGGGGGATGGGCGAGGTGTATGGGGCGCGGGATGAGACGTTGGATGTTTATGTCGCGCTGAAGACGTTGCGAGGGGAGTTGGCGCGGGACGAGCAGGCGTTGGACGCGTTCCGGCGGGAGCTGCTGGTGTTACGGCGGGTGACGCACGCGAACGTGTGCCGGGTGTTTGATTACGGGGTGGAGGGGGAGTCGGCGTACTTCACGATGGAGTGCGTGGAGGGGGAGAGCTTGCGGGAGCGGTTGACGCGGGAGGGGCCGTTTGCGCCGGAGGCCGCATTGGGGCTGGTGCGGCAGTTGGCGGCGGGGCTGGCGGCGGCGCACGATCTGGGGATTGTGCATCGGGATTTTAAATCCGCCAACATTTTGCTGGACGGGGCGGGGCGGGCGGTGATTACCGATTTCGGGCTGGCACGGAATGTGCGGTCTGAACAGGCCGAGCCGCAGATTGGGCTGGGGACGCCGACCTATATGGCACCGGAGCAGATGGAGGAGAGGCCGGCGGGGCCGCGGGCGGACCTGTATTCGTTTGGCGTGGTGCTGTATGAGCTGGTGACGGGGGTGGTGCCGTGGACGGGGGCGACGCCGGTGGCGCTTGCGTTGAAGAAGATCCGGGAGGCGCCGCCCAAGCCGAGTGCGTTGAAAGCGGGGCTGCCGCGGCGTTGGGATGAAGTTGTGTTGCGGTGTCTGGCGTACCGGCCGGAGGACCGCTACGGCGGGGCGATGGAGATTGTGGCGGCGTTGGAGCCTGTGCGGTTGGGGCGGCGGTATGTGTTGGCGAGCTTGGGGGCACTGGCGCTGGCGGCGGCGGGATTTGTGGGGTGGCGGTGGTGGGAGGCGCGGCCGAATACTTCCGCGGCCGCGGTGGCGGCGATGCGGGCGGGGGCGTGGCACCGGGCCGAGGGGCTGTTGCGGCGGGAGACGACGACGGACGCGCGGGCGCGGCTGGCGGAGACGCTGCTGGAACTGGACCGTGTGGAGGAGGCGAAGGACATCGTGCTGAGCCTGCCCGCCACGGCGCGGGTGGAGGCGACGAAACTGCTGGCGCAGCGGCGGTACGCCGAGGCGGCGCGGGCGTTTGCGGCGTTGCCGGACGGGCGTGTGGACGGGTGCCGGATTCAGGGGAAGACGCAGCCGGAGCAGGCGTTGCTGTGTTGGGACGCGGTGCTGCGGGAGACGCCGGAGAACGGGGCGGCGTGGCTGCAGAGCGGGTTACTGGTGGCGCGGCAGCGGAAAGTGGCGCCGGCGCTGGAACGGCTGGAGCGGGCGGAGGCGATTTTCCGGGCGGCGGGCGAGGTGGAGGGGATTGCCGAGGCGCGGCTGGGGCGGGCGGCGGCGTTGCAGCACGAGAAGAATTGGGGAGAGTCGCGGCGGGCGTTGGAGGAGGCGTTGGAGTTGGCGCGGGCGGCGCGATTGGACTACACTTCGGCGCGGCTGCAGTTTGCGCTGGCGCGGAATGCGATTTTCGCCGGGGACATGGGGGAGGCGCAGGCGCGGGCGGAGGCCGGCGGGGCATTGGCGAAGGAGAAGGGGTTTGCGTTCTTGGCGGCGCAGGGGAGAAATGACCTCGGTTCACTGCTGCTTGCGCAGTACAAGTTGGAGGCCGCTCGCGGCGAGTTTACGATGGCCAGATTGTATGCAAAAGACGCACGGAGCGCGGCGCAGGAGGCGCGGGCGGAGCTGTCGCTGGCCTCGGTGGCGATGCGGCAGAAGCGGCAGGCCGAGGCGTTGCCGTTGATTCGGGCGGGGCTGGCTTATTATGAGCGGGGCGGATACCGGGACCAGGCGTTGAGCGCGAAGTTTTTGTTGGTGGACGCGTTGACGGATACGGGCGAGTTGGCCGAGGCGCGGCGGATTTTGGCGGCGTTGCGCGGGGACGCGTCGTTGGCGAGTGACCATGTGGCGCAGACGCGGATCCTGGAGCGGGAACGGATCTTTGCGCTGTGGGCGCGGGATTTCAGCGAGGCGCGGCAGATTCAGCAGTCGTTGATTGGGCTGTATGGGCGGAGCGGCGAGGGGCAATCGTTGGCGTATGCGTGGGTGAACCTGGCGGAGGTGGAGTGCCGGGATGGGAAATCGGGGGAGATGGCGCTGGGGCGGGGGCGGAGCCTGGCGCAGATGAAGGGGGCCGAGGCGGTGTTGGAGCGGGCGTTTCTGGTGGAGGCGGGGTGCGCTTTGGCTTCGGGGCGGGGAGAGGCGGCGGCGCGGGCGGGGCGGGCGGCGTTG
>JBIKOG010000101.1:0-26229 GCA_044358225.1 Bryobacteraceae bacterium
GCGCGGCGGTATGCGGGGGCGGCGGGGTTGCGGTTTGTGGAGGACGGGTTGGAGGCGGCGACGGCGGAGGGGGCCGGGACGAGGGGGATGGAGTTGAGCGGGGCGGGGTTGGATGCGGTGCTGGTGCCATTGGGGAACGGGGCGTTGTTGGGCGGGGTGGGGTTGGCGTTGCGGACGCTGGCGCCGGGGGTGCGGATTGTGGCGGTGCAGGCGGCGGGGGCGCCGGCGATGACGGAATCTCTGCGGAGCGGGCGGGTGGTTCACCATGCCGAGATGCGGACGATTGCCGATGGAATTGGGGTGCGGATTCCGATTCCGGAGGCGCTCGCCTATTTGCGGGGGCTGGTGGATGACTTTTTGCTGGTGGGGGAGGATTCGATCGTGGCGGGGATGCGGGAGATCCACCGGCATGCGGGGCTGGTGGTGGAGCCATCGGGGGCGGTGGGGGTGGCGGCGTTGTTGGAAAATCCGGAGATGTTTCGGGGACAGCGGGTGGGGACGATTTTGTGCGGGGGAAATCTGACGGGCGAGCAGATGCGGGAGTGGCTGGGTTAGTTTACTGGAGCGCGCGGCGGAGGGCTTTGAGCACGGCCGCCTGCTGTTCGGCGCGGGTGATGCCTGGGGCTCCGTCGAGCAACTGGTGGCGGTAGTGGCCGAATTGGACATGGTTGGCGCCGGGGATTTCCACCCAGGTGGTGGACTTGGGGAGCAGCGCGGCGTTGGCGCGAGTGGCCTCCGGAGTGGCGATGCCGTCGTGGGTGCCCATGATTTTAGTGACCTGGAGGGGGGAGGCGGAAAGGTCGAAGTCGCGGGGATGAGTGGTGCCCATGAGGATGAGACCAGCGATGTTGGATTGCGACTCGCGGGCGAATCGGGAGGCGAGCATGGCGCCGCGGGAGTGGCCGGCGAGGTACCAGCGGGTCTCGGGGTTGGCTTTCAGGATGGCCGAGATGCGGTGGAAGAGTTCGGTAATTTGAGATTCCAGGAAGGCCGCGCGGAGGGGGAGGCGCACGAGGTGGGCCGGGTGGCCGACGGCGGCGAGATTTTTGAGCAGAGGCGCGTAGGCGTCCGGATCCACCATGCCGCCGGGGAGGAAGATGACGCCGGCGGCGCGGCGTGATTGCCGCGGTTGGAAGTGGATGGCCGCGTCGTCCGAGGTTACTTTGACGGCGGAGTTAGTAAGTAAAACGCCGTCGGGCAGGTCGGTGGACTGGTAGCCAATCACCATCCAGCTGGTGAATGTAATTCCAAAGGCGACGAAGCCAAGACGGACAAATGGATGGCGGCCCACCAACTTAGGCTAACTGATATTGACGCCGATCGGGCAGCAGGCGGCGGAACATGGCGGCGGGCGGCTCCGATTGCACGGAGCAGCGACGGCCCTGCGAGAGGCCATCGACGCTGACGTGGGTGCCGTTGACCGAGACGCGATAGGCCATTTCCGCACCGGATTCGCGGGCGAGCGATTCAAGCGGCCAGTCGCTATTGGCGACCATGCGGATGCCGCCTTCGCGAGCGATTAGAACGGTCCAGGCGGATTCACTGCATCCAGCCTGGACCGCGGACCGGCCCCCCTCTAAGATCCGCGCCGCGTTGTCGAGGAACCGGTCCATGTAAAGCTCTTCGGAAATTACGGGCCAACCTTGCAACGTATAATGCAAGCATGCTTCGGGTAATTTGGCTTTTCGGTTGTTGCGCGCTGCTATTGCCGGCGCAAGTGAAGCGGCCGGCGGGGTCGTTTGAGAACGACCGGATTATGGTGGAATCGACGATCCACCGTGACCGCGAGGTGCTGAGAAAGCTGATTGGCCACGACTTCGACGGGTCGGTGGCGGTGGTGGAGATCACGGTGACTCCGCGCGGGGGCGAGGCGCTGGACGTGGAGCGCGAGGACTGGATTCTGTTTTCGAATAAAGATGCGCAGAAGGGGCCGGCGTTCCACCCGAGCCAGCTTGCCGGGCAGGGCGCGATTGTCGTCAAAGAGCAGCGCGGCGGCGGGGGCGTGATGGCCGGGGACAACCCGAACGCGCCGGTGATTGGCGGGATTCCGGGCACGGGCGGGCGGCCGGGACGGCTGGGAAACGGGGGGGGTGGGGTGGGAAATTCAGCATCGCAGACGGTGGAGAACAAGATCGAGGCGAAGAACGACACGACGGTGAACCCGGTGCTGGCAACGTTGAAACAAAAGGAGTTGGCGTACGGGAAGACGATGAAACCGGTGAAGGGGCTGCTGTACTTTTCGCTCGACGGGAAGCACAAACCGAAGGACCTGGAGCTGTGGTATCGCGGTCCGGCGGGCAAGTTCGTAATATCCTATAAACCGTAATGCATATTAACGAACTGGATACGCCGGCGCTGGTCATCGATTTGGACGTGATGGAGCGCAATCTGAGCCGGATGGCCGATTACGCGCGGGAGCACGGGCTGCAACTGCGGCCGCATACGAAGACGCATAAGACGCCGGCGCTGGGGGCGAGGCAGTTGGCGCATGGCGCCGTGGGCCTGACGGTGGCCAAGGTGAGCGAAGCGGAGGTGATGCTGGCCTCCGGCGTACAGGACCTGCTGATTGCCTACCCGATTTTTGGCGCCGAAAAGATGCGCCGGCTGGTGGAAGTGGCGAAGAAGGCGCGCGTAACGGTTTCCGTGGACAGCCTGGAAGCCGCGCGACCGATTTCCGAGGCGGCCGCGGCCGCGGGCGTGACGGTGGGCGTGCTGGCCGAAGTCGACGCCGGGTTGCACCGGGTGGGCGTGCAGCCGGAAGGGTTCGTTGATTTGCTGCGCGGATTGGCGGAGTTACCGGGAATCGAACTGCGCGGCATGGCGTTTTACCCGGGCCACATTAAGAACCAGGACCTGGACGCGCTGGCGGCGTTGTCGACACTGATCTCCGGACTGATTGCCGAAGCCAAGGCCGCGGGTTTCGAGTTGCCGATCGTCTCCGGCGGTTCCACACCCACCGAATGGCATTCGCACGAGGTGGCCGGGATGACCGAGATGCGACCGGGCACCTACATTTTTAACGACCGGAACACGATCTTCTCCGGCGCCTGCACGGCGGAAGACTGTGCGGCGACGATCATTGCCACCGTGGTTTCGACCTCAGTCCCGGGGCAGTTCGTCATCGACGGCGGTTCGAAGACGTTCTCCAGCGACCGGACGGCGGTGGACGGGTTCGGCGGCATTCTGGACGCGCCGGACGCGCTGTTTGAAAAGATGAACGAAGAGCACGGGTACGTGAAGCACGCCGGGCACACGCGGAAAGTGGGCGACCGGGTGCGGATCGTGCCCAACCACATCTGCGTTGCAGTGAATTTGCACGAAAAAGTTTACGGGGTTCGCGGCGACCAGGTGGTGGAAACCTGGACCGTGGACGGGCGCGGGAAGCTGCAATAGACGCAAAAAGGCGGGCCAGAGCGGCCCGCCTTTTTCGTTTGGAATTGAATCCGGTAGCGAACTACTCGGAGATCTTTTCGACGTGGACCGAGTCACCGTCAACCTTGCCGGTGATGGTAACGGCCTTGCCGTAGAACTTTTCGCCAACCGCGTCGGCGTTGTGGATCTTGATCACTTTGCCATCGGCAGTGACGAGGACGGGCGAACCACCCTTACCGATGCAGCTCTTCACGCAGCCGGCATTTTCCTTACCGGGGCCGTGCTTGGCGCCACAGCCGGAATCGGAGATCGAACCCTTGAGTTCGGCACCGAAAACACCCATCGCAGCGATGGACATGACCAGAATCAGCTTCTTCATATTTTTTATCTCCCTGGAACTCGGACCGGGTTGGTCCTTAATCTCGAACTATACTCCACGTACGAGGTGGTACGCAACCATCTTATACGGAACTGGACTGTTGTCAGATGTCGGAATCAGATGCCGCGTTGCAAGGAGATTGACCCGTTGGAGGTGCTGAGGTCGAGCAAGGCGCCGCCGTTTCCCACTTTTCCTTCCATCCGCTTCTTGGTGACCTCGCCGCGAACGTCGAAATCGCTGCGCACGGAAGAACCGGAAGTGCGGGCGGCGACCTGGAAGTTCGAATTGGACGGGAGCTTCACTTCGATACTGCCATTGGTGGTGGAGGCGCGGACGTCGTTCTTGAGCGCCGTGGGCAGCCGCAGTTCAATGCCGCCGTTGGTGGTGGAGAAGCGCATCTTGCGGTCGTCAACGGAGCGGGTCATGGAGGCAACGATGGAGCCGTTTGTGGTGCTGGCGTCCATGGCGCCTTCGATACCGCTGAGGCGGACGCGACCGTTGGTGGTGCGGGCGGTGACGTTACCGGTGACGTCCTGACACTCGATGGCGCCATTGGTGGAAGTGGCCGAGACGGCGCCGTTGACGCTGGAGACACGGACGGAGCCATTGGTGGTGCGGACGGTGGCACCGCCGTCGATGCCGTTCACGCGGATGGCGCCGTTGGAGCTCTTGATGAGTTCGACGATGGCCTGCTTGGGAACGCGGATCTGGTAGCGGGCGCCGGAATTGCCGTGGCGGTCGAGCGGGGGGACGGTGCGGATGTTGATGGAATCGGTCCCGCGGGAGATGTCGATTTTGATGTCTTTGAGGCGGTCCTTCGAGTTGGCGAAGCGGGCGCCATCGATCTCAATTTTGGGCTGGTCCCAGGCGCTGATCTCAACGGCGCCGTTGTAGGTGTCGAGCAACAGGCGGCTGCCAGGTTTGAAATCGTAGGAGTAATGGAACGGCTCCTCCTCCTTCGGTCCCATGTGGACGTCGTCAATATCGATATCGCAGCCGGCGAGCCCGAGGGTTGCGGCGAGAAGCGCGTAGGCGAGAGGGTTCCGCATGCCAGGGAATACGAAGCAGGATGTAAAAAGTTCCATGGTATTCTGAGGCTTACGCCCTCCCGTCTCCCGGCCCCGTTCATTCCATAAGGTAAACACCGACAAACATGAAGAAATTGCTTGCACTTAACCGTGGCGAGATTGCCATTCGTATTCTCCGCGCCGCCAATGAATTGGGCCTGAAAACGGTCGCTGTCTATTCAAAGGAAGACCGGCTGAGCTTGCACCGGTTTAAGGCGGACGAAGCCTATGAAGTGGGCCAAGGCATGGGCCCCGTGCAGGCCTATTTGGACGTCGATGGCATCTGCGCGCTCGCCGCTGCCAAGGGTGTGGACGCCATTCATCCCGGCTACGGGTTTCTGTCCGAGAACCCGGCGCTGCCGCGGGCTTGCGAGAAGTACGGTTTGACCTTCGTCGGCCCGCGCGCCGAACTCCTGGAGATGCTGGGCGACAAGACCGCCGCCCGCACACTGGCGCAGAAGGCCGGAGTACCGGTGATTCCGGGCACCCCGGAGCCCGTTTCCGATTTGAAAAAGGCGGCGGCCATGGCTGCCGAAATCGGATTCCCGGTCATCATCAAGGCGGCGTTCGGCGGCGGGGGCCGCGGCATGCGCGTGGTGTTGGAACCGTCGGAACTGGAAGGCCGGCTGGCCGAGGCGCAGGCCGAAGCGGCGGCGGCTTTCGGTAATGGCGCGGTGTTTATTGAGCGCTATATTCGACGGCCGCGGCACGTGGAAGTGCAGATCATGGCCGACATGCACGGCAACATTCTGCATCTGCATGAGCGGGATTGCTCCGTGCAGCGGCGGCACCAGAAGGTGGTGGAGGTGGCGCCGGCCATCGGGCTGGACAACCGGATTCGTCGCGAACTGGCCGATGCGGCGGTGGCGCTGGCGCGGACGGCGCGGTACGAAAACGCCGGGACCGTCGAGTTCCTGGTCGACTCCGACACCGGCGAGTGGTTCTTCATCGAAGTGAACCCGCGCGTCCAGGTGGAGCATACGGTTACCGAACTGGTGACCGGCATCGACATCGTCCAGACGCAGATTCTGATTGCGCAGGGACATACGCTGCACGGCAGCAAGATCAACTTACCGGCCCAGGAAGACGTGCCGCTGCATGGGACGGCGCTGCAGTGCCGAGTTACAACGGAAGACCCGGCGAATAACTTCCTGCCCGATTACGGCAAGTTACAGACCTACCGTTCGCCCGCCGGATTCGGCATCCGCCTGGACGGCGCCAGCGCCTACGGCGGCGCGGTCATTACGCCGTTCTATGACTCGCTGCTGGTGAAGGTCACCAGCTGGGGCCGCACGTTCCCGGAAGCCTGCAGCCGCATGGACCGCGCACTGCGCGAGTTCCGCATCCGCGGGGTGAAGACGAATATTCCGTTCGTGGAGAACGTCGTCAACCACCCGGATTTCCAGAACGGCACGGTGACTACGAACTGGCTGGCGGAGACGCCGGCGCTGTTCAAGTTCACCACGCGAAAGGACCGCGCAACACGAGTACTTTCCTACCTGGCCGAAGTGAATGTGAATGGCAATCCGGAGGTGAAGGGACGCGCCATTCCGGCCGTCTGCAAACCCGCCCCGATTCCGCCCGCGAACCCGCTGGCGCCGCCCCCAGGCACCAAGCAGTTACTGGACAAGATGGGCCCGGATAAGTTCGCGGCGTGGCTGCGTTCACAGAAGCGCTTGTTACTCACGGACACGACGATGCGCGACGCGCACCAGTCGCTGTTCGCCACGCGGGCGCGCACCTATGACATGCACCAGATCTCCAACTTTGCCGCTCATGAATTGAGCGGGCTGTTCAGTTTGGAAATGTGGGGCGGGGCGACGTTCGACGTCTCCATGCGGTTCCTGCTGGAAGATCCCTGGGAGCGGCTGCGCCTGCTGCGCGCGGCGATTCCGAATATCTGTTTCCAGATGCTGTTGCGCGCGTCGAACGCGGTGGGCTACACGGCCTATCCCGATAACGTCGTCCGCGAATTCATCTATGGCTCCGCCGAAAACGGAATGGATATCTTCCGTGTGTTTGACTCGCTGAATTGGCTGCCGAACATGAAGGTGCCGATGGAAGCGGTGCGGAAGGCGAACAAGGTTTGTGAGGCCGCCGTATGTTACACCGGCGACATCATGGATCCGAAGCGCGATAAGTACTCGCTCGCCTATTACGTGAAGATGGCGAAGGAGTTGGAGAAGATGGGCGCGCATATCCTGGCGATCAAGGATATGGCCGGATTGTGCAAGCCATACGCCGCGCAGAAGTTAGTGAAGGCGCTGCGGGAAGAGGTGGGCCTGCCGATCCACTTCCACACGCACGACACCAGCGGCATCAATGCATCGTCGATCCTGAAGGCCGCCGAAGCGGGCGTGGATGTGTGCGACGCGGCGCTGTCGTCGATGAGTGGCACCACCAGCCAGCCGAACCTCAACTCCATTGTGGCCGCTCTGGCTAATACGCCGCGCGACACAAAGTTGAACCTCGATGCGCTGAACCAGGCGAGCGATTACTGGGAAGGCGTGCGCGCCTGGTACAAGCCGTTTGACAGCGGACTGAGTTCCGGGACCGCGGAAGTCTATCTGCACGAGATGCCGGGCGGCCAATTTACTAACTTGAAGGAACAGGCCGAAGCGATGGGCCTGGGCCCGAAGTGGGGGCAAATTGCCCGCACATACGCCGAAGTCAATATGGCGTTCGGGGATATTGTGAAGGTGACGCCGTCGAGCAAAGTGGTCGGGGATATGGCCATCTTCCTGGTGTCCCACGGGTTGACGATGGCCGACATCGAACGGCTGCCGGTTGACCATACGCTGACGCTGCCGAACTCTGTGATCGACATGTTCGAGGGTTCGCTGGGTGAGCCTCCCGGCGGCTGGCCGAAGAAGCTGGCGAGCATCATCCTGAAGGGCGGCAAACCGCGCAAGGGACGCCCCGGCGCGCATCTGCCTTCGGTGGACCTGAAGGAAACGGCGCTACTGGTGGAAAAGAAGATCGGCCGGAAACCCAGCCGGACCGATGTTTTGAGTTACTTGATGTACCCGGATGTGTTCGTCAAGTTTGCCAAGGCACACGCGACTTATGGAGACCTGGAAGCGTTGCCCACGCCGCAGTTCTTCTACGGGTTGGAGAAGGGGGAAGAGATCAACGTCTCTATTGAAGACGGTAAGTCGCTGATCATCAAGTACCTCACCACCAGCGAACCGCACCCCGACGGAACCCGCACGGTCTTTTTCGAACTGAACGGCCAACCCCGCGAAGTCACTGTGCGCGACCGGAGCCTGCAACCGACGGCCGCGGCCCGGCTGAAGGCCGATCCGGCGGAAGCGGGACAAGTGGGCGCGCCGATTCCCGGCGCGGTTTCCTCAATCGCGGTAGAGTTGGGACAGAAGGTCGAAAAAGGCGAGCGGTTGCTGGTCATGGAAGCTATGAAGATGCAAACCACGGTGTACGCCCCGATTGGCGGTACCGTGAAGCAAAAACTGGTGGCTCCTGGCGCACAAGTGGAATCGAAGGATCTGCTCATCGTTATCGGCTAGTTCCGTCAAATGACAACCAGCTACCAGCTCGCGCGGCGGCTCGCCTTCACCGGGCTGAGCGTGAGTGCCGCGCTGGCGGTGATGAAAATCTGGATCGGCCTGGCCGCCGGCTCGGCGGCCACCGTGGCCGATGGTGTGGAGTCCGCGGCTGACGTGTTCGCGTCCGGTCTGTTGATCCTCGGGCTGACCATCGCCGCGCGGCCTGCCGACCGGAACCATCCGTACGGCCATGGTCGTTTTGAAATTCTAACCGGCCTTGCCATCGGGTTGTTACTCTGCGTAACCGGTGGCGGAATCAGTTACCGCAGCTACCTCCATATCGGCAACGCCGGTGCTCCCCCGCAGGCGTTCGCCGTCTGGCCGCTGCTCATTTCGCTCAGTGCGAAAGCTGTGCTGAGTTACTACAAATTGAGTATCGCCAAACGGATTCAATCCGGGGCGCTGGCCGCGGATGGGAAGAACGATTTTGTCGACGTTATCTCAGGTTGCACAGCGCTGGGCGCGCTGGGACTGAGCCTGTTCAACCCGCAACGGTTCGCGAATGCGGACCCGATCGGCGCTGTTCTGGTGGGCGGAATTGTGTTCTTCCTGGGACTACAGGTGATGTGGGAGACATCGGAACAGTTAGTCGACACCATGCCGGATGATACAAATCTGGAAGAGCTGCGCAAGGTGGCAATGGGTGTTCCGGGGGTGGAGTATGTCGAAAAGATCCTGGCCCGGAAAACCGGCCTCAAATGGCACGTCGACATGCATATTCACGTCGACCCCGTAATGACTGTCCGCGATTCCCACATCGTCGCCGGCACTGTCAAAACACACCTCCGCGCGAAGCTGAACTGGATCGAAAACGTCCTCGTTCACATCGAACCCTTTGAACCCGCGGCACCAGTTCGATAAACTGCAGGATTCATGCCATCCCTCTCCCGCCGCTACTTTTTCTATGGCGCCACGCTCTCGGCAGCCGTTCCCGCCGCCGGTTTCGGCAGCAGCCCATCGCTCAAAGCCCTCGGCTACAAGTCGCCCAACGAG
This sequence comes from Bryobacteraceae bacterium, assembly GCA_044358225.1. GTDB lineage: Bacteria > Acidobacteriota > Terriglobia > Bryobacterales > Bryobacteraceae. Next base: position 9,375 of record JBIKOG010000101.1, read on the forward strand.
AAGCTGAACCTGGCCGCCATCGGCGCCGGCGGGCAACCGGCGGCCGATCTTCGCATCGCGCACGCGGGTGTTGAAAACGTCGTCGCACTCGCCGACGTCGATTGGACCCGCGGCGAGGAGTCGTTCAAGCGCTTCCCGAACGCCGAGAAGTTCAAGGACTTCCGGCAGATGCTGGATAAGAAGGGGAAGGATATCGACGCCATCGTCGTCGGCCCGCCCGATCACATGCACGCCACCTGCGCGCTGGCCTGTATGCAACTCGGCAAGCACATCTACTGCGAGAAGCCGCTCACCCGCACGTCCTGGGAAGCCCGCCTCCTGCGCCAGGCCGCGGAGAAGTACAAAGTCGCCACGCAGATGGGAAATCAGGGATACTCCCACGACGCCACGCGCGTCGCCTGCGAAATCATCTGGTCCGGCGAAATTGGCGATGTGACCGAGGTCCACGCCTGGACCGGCCGCCCCTCCTGGCCGCAAGGCATGACGCAAACACCGGCCGCCTCACCGGTGCCCGGCACGCTCGATTGGGACCTGTGGCTCGGTGGCGCCGCGGCCCGGCCGTTTACCGCCGGCGACGCCACTTACAATCAATTCGTAACCGATCGCAACACCCGCTACGGCCGCACCGGCCGAGATCCCTGGGGCTACTATCTCCCCTTCAACTGGCGTGGCTTTTACGATTTCGGTTCCAGCCTGATCGGCGATTGGGGCGTACACATTCTTGGCCCGGCCAACTGGGCGCTCCAACTCGGCCCTGAACATCTCATTAGCGTCGAATGCGTCAAGAAGGATTCCCTTCCCCCAACCACATTCCCCGACGTACTTACGATCAAATATGAATTCGGCCCCCGCCCCGGCATGCCGCCAGTTACTATCTACTGGTATCATCACGCCGGCGCCGACGCCTATCTTCCGCCCGGCATGACCGCCGAACAGGCCCGCAAGATTCCGAATGAAGGCCCGCAGGTCGGCCCCGCGCCCACCGGCCCGCCCCGCCCCGTTCCGCCCAACAGCGGCTACAACGAGATCTTCGTCGGCGCCAAAGGCTACCTCGGAACCAGTGGCCGCGGCGAAGGCGTGGGTCTCCTGCCAGGCTCCCGCTGGGCCGAGTACAAGCTCCCCGCGCCTTACCTCACCCGCTCCCCCGGCGCCAGCACCGGCTCCAACCACGCCGCCCACGCCCGCGACTGGATCCGCGCCTGCAAGGGCGGCGCTCCGGCCTGTTCCAACTTCTCCATCGCCGCCCGCTACACCGAATGGCTCGTCCTTGGCGCAGCCGCCGTTCACGTCGATGGCAAATTACTCTGGGACAACGCGAAGGGCGAATTCACCAATAATCGCGAAGCCAACAAATGGGTAAAGCCGACCTTCCGCAAAGGCTGGGAGATTAAGCTATAACATCCCGGATTACGGTGCCGAAAACATCCGTCAGTTTCCGGTCCACACCGTTATGCCGGTAAGTTAGCTTTTCATGATTGATTCCTAACTGGTGGAGCACCGTGGCATGGATGTCATATCCATAGATCGGATGCTCCGCCGGCTTGTAGGACCACTCGTCGCTGGCGCCGTACGTCACGCCGCCCTTGATCCCGCCACCAGCCAGCCACGACGTAAATGTGAACGGGTTGTGATCCCGCCCCTTGGAGCCCTGGCTGCACGGCATCCGGCCGAACTCGGTGGTCCAATAGACGATCGTATCGTCCAATAAACCACGCGATTTCAAGTCTTTGATCAGCGCCGCCGCCGGCTTATCCATCTCCGTGCCCATCTGCCCGTGGTCCTTGGCAATGTCTTCGTGGCTATCCCAATTGCGCCGCGGAAACCCATTATCGGCCCCGCTCCACACCTGCACAAACCGCACCCCACGCTCCAACAACCTTCGCGCAATCAAACAATTGCGCCCGAAGTCCTCGGTAATCTTCTCGTCCAACCCATATAACTTCCGCGTCGCGTCGGACTCCTTAGAAATGTCCATCACTTCCGGGGCGCTGACTTGCAACCGCGCCGCCATCTCATACGAAGCAATCCGCGCCTCCAACCGGGAGTCATCCTCACGATGTTGTAAGTGCTCGCGGTTCATCGCCTCCAGCACGCGCAATCCTTCGCTCTCCTTCGTGATGTACTTCGCCGCCGCCGGCGGATTCAAATCGTAAATCGGATTGGCGCTCGCCGCGCGGATCATCGTGCCCTGATGCCCAGCCGGCAGGAACCCGGTGGACCAGTTCCCCGGCCCGTTCGGCGCATACCCGCGCACATCCGGCAGCACCACAAAATCGGGCAGATTCTTGTTCATACTGCCCAGCGCGTAGGAGATCCACGACCCCATGCTCGGATACCCCGGCAGCACAAAACCGGACGCCTGCAGGAACGTCGCAGGCCCATGAACATTGGACTTGGAGATCATCGACGGGAAAAACGCCATGTCGTCCACACAACTGCCCAGGTGTGGCACCAGCGAACTCATCCACTTCCCGCTCTGCCCGTACTGCTTCCAGTCCCACGGGCTTTTCATCACCGCGCCCGGCACACTCTGGAACAACTCCACCTTCTCGCCCGGATCCCAAGTCTCGCCATTCTTCGAGATCAAGAGCGGCTTATAGTCAAACGTGTCGCACTGGCTAGCCGCTCCCGACATGAATAACTGCACCACGCGCTTGGCCTTCGCCGGATGGTCCAACGGCCGCCCCTCGCCCGCCCGCACTAAGTCAGCCAGAGCAATACCGCCCAGCCCGCCGCCCGCATTCCACAAAAAGTTTCGCCGGTTCATCATTAGTCCACAAACAAGAATTCGTTACTGTTCAACACCAGCCGGCTGGCATTCTCCAACCCATGCTGTTCGGCATAGCCAGAGACTAACTGCAACTCTGTCGCCGACGGCTCCCGCTGCAGCGCCAACCGGTACAAAGCACCCACCTGCTCCGGTAACGCCCGCCCCGCCGATCGCGCCCGCCCCGCCAGGTACTCCGCCTGCTTCACCAGCAGTGGATTGTTCAGCAGCGCCAGCGCCTGAATGGCCGTAATCGTGGTGTTTCGCTTCGCCGTCATCGTGGAAGGATCCGGGCAGTCCAGCCGCTCCATCAGCGGGTCCGGCACGCTGCGAACCAGGAACCGGTACACGCTCCGCCGCCGGCTCTCCGCGCTGTCGATATCGAACCGCGTATAGTCATAAACCGGCGAGTGATCGTCCTTGAAAAAGAACTGCTCGGCCGACGGCCCGCCCGCGGTCACGTCCAACCGGCCCGCCACCTGCAAACTGGCGTCCCGAACACTTTCCGCGTCTAACCGCCAGCGGTTCATCCGCCACAAATAACGGTTCCCCGCATCTAACTTCGACTTAGCCGCATCCGCCGCCGATGACTGCCGGTAAACCGCGCTCAGCAGGATCTGCCGGTGCAACGCCTTCACATCCCCGCCACCGTCCCGGAACTGCACAGCCAGCCAGTCAAGTAACTCCGGATGCGAAGGCAATGAACCCATCCGCCCAAAGTCATTCGGCGAATCCACTAACCCGGCACCAAAATGAAAATGCCAAACGCGATTCACAATGGACCGCCACGTCAACATATTCTCCGAGTCCGTAATCCACGCCGCCAACGCCGCCCGCCGCCCGCCCTCCGGACCCGTGGCCGAGCCCTCAAAGCGAGAAGCCAGCTTCGTAACGGCCGACAACGCCCCCGGCACTGCCACCTTCCCCGGCGCCTGCACACTTCCCCGCCCCAGCACATGAATCGGCCGCGGCGTCATCGGCCATCGCAACGTCCCTGTCAACGGAAAAACGTTCGCCGCCGCGTACACCATCTGTGGCTTCGGCAACTCGCCCAGACGCTTATCCACGCCCGCCAGTGCCGCCTCCCACCGCTCCGTACCAGCCACCGTCGCGGCATCCAGCAACGCCCGTACCAACTGCTTCCGCTGCGCGTTCCCGGCCGCCACCTTCTCCGTCGCCTTCTCCCCGCGCCACACCCGTAGTTGCTTATCCAGTTCCTGAATCTCAGGCGACGTCACCGCCGCGGCCTTATCCCAAAGCGGCTGCAACTCCACCATCACCGACCGCCGCTCGTCCAGCAAAACCCGCCTCTTCCGGTACACCGCCGGATCCGTATCATACGGCCGTTCCGCCCGGTCCACGCCCGCAAATACCGCCTGCAGCGAGTAATAGTCTTCCTGCTTAATCGGATCGAACTTATGATCATGGCACCGCGCGCAGTGCGCCGTCATGCTCGTAAATGCCGACATCGTCGTCATCAACATATCGTCGCGATCCAGCAACCGGGTAATTTCCTTATCCGTCGTCCCCTCACGCAACTCCGCGTGCCCCACAAAGTCCCACGGCCCAGCGGCAATAAAGCCCGTGGCCACCACCCCATCCGGCTCGTCCGGGAACAGCACATCCCCGGCCAACTGTTCCTGCACAAACCGCTTATATGGCTTGTTTTCATTGAACGATCGAATCACATAGTCCCGGTACGGCCAAGCATTCCGGCGGGGCTTGTCTTTGTCGTAACCGTGCGATTCGCCATAGTGCACCACGTCCAGCCAATGCCGCCCCCACCGCTCGCCATACCGCGGCGACGCCAGCAACCGATCCACTAACTTCTCATACGCATCCGGCGCCCGGTCATTGACAAACGCCAACGTATCTTCGTAAGTCGGTGGCAACCCGTGCAAGTCAAAAGTAAGTCGCCGAATCAGCGTCCGCCGGTCGGCCTCCTTTGACGGCCGTAATCCCTTTTCCTCCAACTTCGCCCATACGAACGCATCAACCGGCGTCCGCCCCCAAGTCGAAGAACCCGCCGGCACCGCGACTTTCTTTAAAGGCGCCAGCGACCACCACGTCGACCCATTGAATCCCGCCGGCGTATCGTCCAAAGCCCCGCCCGCGATCCACCGTTCCAACAACGACACCTCGTCCGCCGTCAACGCCGCGCCGGACTTCGGCATTCGCGGCGCAGTCCCGCTCACAGCCGGAACCAACCGCGCCACCGACGCCTTCACACCCGCAAACGAAGTCAAAGCCACGCCCGCCGCCCCGCGCCCGGCCTGGTGGCACGCCCCGCAACGCTGCTCCAACAATGGCCGCACCTGCCGGTGAAAGCTCACCGCGTCGGCGCCGCACAGGCTGGCCGCCATCCCCACCAAATAAAGGATTCTACGCACGGTCCCAGAATATACCAACCTGCTCCTGTATACTGTTTCCCGGTCAAGCCCATGCCAAACCGGGAAACAGTCTGGACCCTCAGCCCCACCCGCCGCCGCGCCATCCGCGCCTTCGCCGGCCTCATCGCGGGCTCTCCCTTGCTGCAGGGCCAGCAGGATCCCTTCCGCGAACATACCCGCATTCCCAAACTCGACGAGTTACTCACCGCCCTCGAATTCGAACCCGTCTTCCACGCCAAGTTACCCCGCCAAGTGTATAACTACACCGCCTACGGCTCCGATGGCGAATTTACTCTCCGCCGCAATCGGCAGGCGTTCGAATGGGTGGACATCAAACCCAGCCCCACCCCCGCCAAGCCGCAAACCGCCCTCAATCTCTTCGGCACCCCGCTGGCATATCCCATCCTCGTCTCCCCCACCGCGGCCCAGGTGGCCATCCACCCCGAAGGCGAAGTCGCCATGCGCCAGGGCGCCACCGTCGCGTCCAACACGCCCATGATCGTCAGCAACGTCGCCAGCCTGCCCATCGAAAAAATCGGCGCCGCCGCCAAAGGCCCCTTCTGGTTCCAGCTCTACCCGAAGGAAGATCCCGACATCAACCGCGAAACCCTCGAACGCGCCCAGGCCGCCGGCTGCCGCGCCGTCGTCGTCACCATCGACCAGCAAGCCTCCGCCTACGAACGCGAACTCCACGACCGCCATCTCGGCCCGCCCACAAACCGCCGCACCGCCCGCGAGGCCACACCCCGCACCCCCTACCGCATCCGCGAATTCCGGCTCTTCTACGATTGGAAACTCTTCGCCGAAATTCGAAAACTCACCAAAGTCCCCATCATTGCCAAAGGAATCCTCACCGCCGAAGACGCCAAGCTCTGCCTCGATAACGGCCTCGACGGCGTCTACGTCTCCAACCACGGCGGCCGCTCTCTGGACTACGGCCCCTCCACTCTCGAAGTCCTCCCGGAAATCGTCGACGCCGTCAACGGCCGCTGCCCCGTGCTCTTCGATAGCGGCGTCCGCCGCGGCACGGACATCCTAAAAGCCCTCGCCCTCGGCGCCTCCGCCGTCTGCCTCGGCCGCATCCCCCGCTGGGGCCTCGGTGCCTATGGCGCTCCCGGCGTCCAACGCATCCTCGAAATCATGCAAGCCGAACTGGTCCAGGCCATGGCCGCCGCCGGCCAGCCCAGCCTCACCGCCATCAACCGCTCGCTCGTCCGGACGGATTTCCCATGACCCGCCGCCACGCCCTGCTCCTCGCCGCGCCCGCCCTCCAAGCCCAACGACTCACGCCCGTCGAAGAGTTAGTCAACACCTTCGAAATGGAACAGATGGCACAGCGGAAGTTACCCGCTGACTTATTCAAGGAAATAGCCGGCAGCAACCGCACAGCCTTCGACCGCATCACCTTCCGCCCCCGCATGATGGTGAACACCCTCGAACTCGACCTCACTACCGAAATCTTCGGCGAACGCCACTTCGCCCCCATCCTCGTAGCCCCGCTCGCGAACCCCTCCCGCTACCACCCCGACGGCGAAACCGCCATCCAACAAGGCGCCGCCGCCGCCAAAACCACCGTCATCGGCCCGCCCAACGCCACCACCCCCTGGGTCCAGGTCGCCGCCGCCATCCCGCCAACAGCCAAGGTCCTCTTCCTCACCGCCCCCTTCGAAGAAGCCGCCTTCAAGAGACTCCGCGCCTCCACCAAACTGCCCATCGTCGTCAAAGGGATCCTAACGCCAGCCGCCGCGAAACAAGCCATCGACAACGGCGTCAACGGCATCGTCATCTCCAACTACCGCCAGCCCGAAACCAGTTCCATCGAAGTCCTCCCCGCCATCGCCGCCGAAGTAAACAACAAAGTCCCCCTCCTCATCGACGGCAGCTTCCGCCGCGGCAGCGACATCCTGAAAGCCCTCGCCCTCGGCGCCAAAGCGGTCCTCATCGGCCGCCCCGTCCTTTGGGGCCTCGCCGCCTACGGCGCCCGCGGCGTCCAACAGGTCCTCGAACAACTCCAATCCGAACTCGCCCGCGACATGGCCATGTGCGGCCTGCGCACCTGCGCCCAGGCCACACCGCAGTACGTTAAAATTCACCGCCGGTAAAGCCAACTACGAAGATCTGCGAATGCTCGCCCACCTTCCGGTTGTACGCCAGCGTCTTCCCATCGTTCGACCATACCAGCGCTTCCCCGCCCTTCTCCGCCAGCACGGCGTGCTTGCCGTTAGTAACATCAATCACAACAACGCCCTTCTTCGTCGCCGCCGCCAAGTACTTATCAGAAGGATGCCAGCGCACCGCACCAGTTACTCCCCCCGGCACATGCGAAACCTGCCGCCCCACGCCACCCTTCGACGAAATCACAAACACCTGCTTCGTCCCGTCGTCCCCGGTCGCCAGATACGAAATCCACTTCCCATCCCGCGATCCCCGCACAATCCCGCTCACCTCCGTCGTCGTCAACCGCCGCACAACAACACCCCGCGGCGGCACCGGAAATCGCTTCAAATCCCCGGCAAAAGCGGTCGAAAGATCCACACGCGCCGGCACATCCACCACGAACAGCGAATTTTGAAAGGACCCATCTTTCTCCTTCACCTTCCCAATAAAAGCCCGCAGCAACCCCGCTCGTCCCACCCAGGAATCCGAAGCCGCCATCACCAAATCCCCCGCCTTCGCCTCCCCTTCCGGCACCACGGAAACCAGCACAACAAACTTGCCGTCCGCCACCATTCCCAGCGTCCGCCCATAATTAGGCAGTAAGTGGTCGTCATAAGTGAATCCCACCCGCTTCCCGTCCAGCGAATACTCGTGCCGGTGCGACCCGCCCCGATGCGCCCCCGCCGGCGTCACCGCCGAAGCCACATCCCGCACATCCAAAAACCGCAAAGACCCATGTGCGGAAATCACCGCCCCCCGCCGGTTGGACTTGAAATACGGCTCCCCGACGGGTCCGTGAATGAACACAATCTCGTCCTTCCCCGGCACATACGACGCCGCCACCGCCTTCGGCCCCTTCCCATACACCAGCGTCTCCGCGCCAGAAGCAACGTCCACCTTCCAGATCTCGTTCTCCCGCGTGTCGAAACACACAAAACGGTCGTCAAACCGGAAGTTGTCGTTGTTGTCCAGCGCATGCGTCCGCGCCGAACTCGTCAACTGCCGCTCCGCGCCAAAGCCCGAAACACCGATCAAAATGATTAAGAAAAGCCATCGCATCGCCCAGATATGATAACGTGAAAAGTTGCGCGGAACGGCGTCGAAACAAGCCACCGCCGGAGGATTACATGGAAGCTTTGGGAATGGTTGAAACCAAGGGACTCATCGGCGCGATCGAAGCCGCCGACGCTATGGTGAAGACCGCCAACGTCACGCTCACGGGCAAGGAATACATCGGAGCCGGCTACGTCACCGTCACCGTTCGCGGTGATGTCGGCGCGGTCAAAGCCGCCACCGATGCCGGCGCCGCCGCCGCCCGCCGCGTCGGCGAACTCGTCGCCGTCCACGTCATCCCCAACCCGCATTCGGAAACGGAAAAGATCCTCCCCGGCGCCAACAAAAAGTAGCCCGCTGAAACGCAGGCCGCTCCATGTTGCAGGATCCCGATCTGATCTCCTTGCAGGAGGTCCGCACGAAAGTTGAAAAAGCCTGGGCCGCCGCCCAGCGCTTCCGTGCGTTTTCACAGGAGCAGGTGGACGCCGTCGTCGAACGCATGGCTGAAGCCGCACGCGGCCACGCCGAACGCCTCGCCCAGATGGCCGTCGAAGAGACCGGCTACGGCAACGCCAAGGACAAACTCGGCAAGAACATGCTCGCCGCCGAGCGCCTCCCGCAGCAACTCCGCGGCATGAAAACCATCGGCGTCCTCAACGAGCGAACCGAGGATAAGGTCACCGAAATCGCCGTCCCCGTGGGCGTTGTGGCAGCCATCCTGCCCACGACGAACCCCACCTCCACGGCCATTTACAAGACGCTCATCTCCCTCAAAGCCGGCAACGCCATCGTCCTCAGCCCCCACCCCCGCGCCAAGGGTTGCACCTGCGCCACCGCCGAAGTGCTCTACCGCGCGGCCGTCTCCGCCGGCGCCCCCGAAGGCATTATCCAATGCCTCACACAGCCGACCATGAACTCCACCAACGAGCTCATGCGCCACCCGCGCACCGCCGTCATCCTCGCCACCGGCGGCTCCGGCATCGTCAAGGCGGCGTACTCCAGCGGCAAACCCGCCTACGGCGTCGGCCCCGGCAACGTGCCCGTCCTGATCGATACCACCGCCGATGTCAACAACGCCGTCCGCGGCGTCCTCGCCGGCAAAACGTTCGACAACGGCACCCTCTGCTCCTCCGAACAAACCATCGTCGCTGAAACAAAGATCCGCCAAAACGTTCTAAACGCGCTCAGCGCCAACGGCGCCTTCCTCTGCGATCAGACCCAGGCCGCCGCCCTCGCCCGCGTCCTCTTCTCCCGGGGCACCACCGTCAATCCGGACCTCGTCGGCGCCGCCGCCACCGAAATCGCGAAGAAGGCCGGCTTCGCCGTCCCGTCCAGCACCCGCGTCCTCGCCGCCGAAATCGAAGGCATTGGCAAGGATCACCCCCTCTCCGCCGAAAAGCTCTCCCCCGTCCTCGCCGTCCACTTTGTCGAAAACTTCGACGCCGCCCTCAACGCCTGCGAAGCCGTCCTCCGCTTCCACGGCCTCGGCCACACCTGCGGCATCTACACCACCGACGAAGCCCGCGCCCGCCAATACGCCCAGCGCATGCCCGCCCACCGGGTCCTTGCCAACACCCCCACCCCGCAAGGCTCCGTCGGCATCACCACCGGCCTCTTCCCCGCCATGACGCTCGGCTGCGGCTCGGTCGCCGGCAACGCTACCGGCGATAACATCACCCCGCTCCACTTACTCAATATCAAGCGCCTCGCCTGGGCCATTCGCCCCTGGTCGCTATCGGAAGTTACTCCCGTCATGAGCCAAGCTGAAGGTCCCGTCACACAGGCCCGCATCTCCGCTGCCGTCGATCGTTACTTGTCCGGCGCCAAGCCCAAACCCGCCTCCAACGTCGCCTCCATCGTCGACAAGTTTCTCGAAAGCAAAGGCATCGCCCCAACCTGCGAACCCTGCTCGGCCCCCAAGCGCACCCCGGAGCCCCAGCCCCAGCCCGCGGCGCCACCCGTCGCAATTACCGATTTCGTGTGCGAAGATGATGTCCGGCAGGCAATCCGAAACAGTAAGAAAATTTACGTGGGACCGAAGACAATCATCACCCCCTCTGCCCGCGAACTCGCCAACGCCCAGCGCGAGGAAATTCTTGTGCTGGCCCAGCGATAGAAGGACCCAATGCAACCCGATCTCGACAAACTCAAAACGCAACTTCCCCCCGAACTCGAGAGCCGCGGATTCGTGGTCTTTCACGGACTCCCTCGCGCCAATGAAGAAACCGCTGTTGTCATGTGGGATACCGCGCAACGCCCCGACCACAATGAGTTTCTCGATTGTGCCGGCAAGTTAGGCGTCAAAGTCATCGTAGTCAACTCCCGGCAACTGGAAAAGACCGCCCTCGATGACGTGCACGAGGAAATCGAATCACTCGACCTTCCCCCCTCCGAACGCCGCGAACTCGATCGCCGCCTCAAGGCCCTCCGCCCCTACACCGGCTTCACCGCCAACATCGAACTCTCTTTCGATTACAACGGCGCCATCTACCTCTACCAGGTGCACAGCGAATTCATGACCGAATTCCTCAGCATTATGGGCGAAGTCGACGACGGCATCTTCCCCGGCGGCGCCTTCGAAGACGACGATCCCGACTCGCCCCCCGGCGGCGGCTTCTTCTCCCGCAACTAACGCCAATGGCACTCAAACCCGCGCGCTGGCTGATCCCCGATCCGCCAGCCGCCGATGTCGCCGCCTTCGCCCGCGCCGCCGGCATCTCGCTCCCCACCGCCCGCATCTTCTGGAAACGCGACATCCGCGACGCCGAAGCCGCGCGCCATTTCCTCAACCCCGACATCGCCGACCTCCATAGCCCCTTCGCCCTCGCCGACATGGACAAGGCCGCCACCCGCCTCGCCCACGCTATTCGCGAAAAGCAAAAGGTCCTCCTCTACGGCGACTACGACGTCGACGGCACCAGCGCCATCGTCATCCTCCACACCACCCTTCGCCTCGCCGGCGCCGACATCCACTACCACGTCCCGCACCGCATCAAAGAAGGCTACGGCATGCGCAGCGAGGTCGTCGAACAGGCCAAGGCCGACGGCGTCCAACTCATCGTCAGCGTCGATACCGGCATCCGCGCCGGCGCCGTCGTCGAACACGCCAACGCCCTCGGCATCGACGTCATCGTCACCGATCACCACCTCCCCGACGGCGAACTCCCCGCCGCCGTCGCCGTCCTCAACCCCAACCGCCGCGACTGTACCTACCCCGCCAAAAACCTCTGCGGCGCCGCCGTCGCCTGGAAACTCGCCGACGGGCTCCTAACTACCCTCAACTGGCCCGAATCCCGCCGCCAGAAGTTACTAACTTCGCTCCTGAAGTTAGTCGCCATCGCCACTGTTGCCGACGTCGTCCCCCTCACCGGCGAAAACCGCATCCTGGTCAAGCACGGCCTCGAAGGCCTCCGCGAAAACACCAACCCCGGCCTCAAGGCCATCCTCCGCGTCGCCGGCATCAAGGACGGCGAAACGCCCTCCGCCCGCCAGGTCGGCTTCCAGATCGGCCCCCGCCTGAACGCCGCCGGCCGCATGGACGACGCCCGCGACGTCATCGAAATGTTCCTCACCCAGGACCAGGACCGCGCCAACGCCCTCGCCGAAAAACTGGACGCCCTCAACAAGGAACGCCAGGAGACCGAAGCCCAGATTCGCGAACAAATCCTCGCCGAATGCGAGCAAATCACGATTTCTGACGCCGAAGCCGGCCTCGTCTTCTCCTCCGCCGGCTGGCACCAGGGCGTCATCGGCATCGTCGCCGGTCGCCTCGCCGAACGCTACTCCCGCCCCGTCTTCGTGCTTTCAGAGGACCCCGAAACCGGCGAAGCCCACGGCTCCGGCCGCGGCACGCCCATCTTCCACCTCCTCGAAGCCATGGAGTCGATGCCCGAACTTTTCGTCCGTTTCGGTGGCCACCGCCAGGCCGCCGGCCTGAAGATGAAGTCCGAAAACGTCGCCGAATTCCGCCGCCGCTTCGCCGCCTACGCCGCCTCCGTACTTACTCCCGAAGACCTCCGCCCCGTCCACGATTGCGATACCTATGTCACTCTCGACGAACTAACGGACGAGACAGTCAACGAGATACTCGCCCTCGCCCCGTTCGGTAACTCCAACCCCGTCCCCCTCATCGCCCTCCGCGACGCCCAGGTCGCCCGCGCGCCCGAAATCAAGAACGAAAAGCACCTCTTCCTCCACCTCCGCCACAACGGCGCCACCCGCCTCGCCAAAGGCTGGAGCATGGCCCCGCTCGCCGCCAACTACCGCGCCAACGACGCCGTCGACGCCGCTGTCCTCCTCGAAGAAGACACCTGGTCCAAAGCCCGCGGCGGCTCCTTCTGGGGCCTCGTCCTCAAGGACCTCCGCGCCGCCGAATAAACACGCTATACTCGCAGAATTGTTTTGCTTCTTTTCCTGACAAGGAGCTGTATATGCGACTTTTATTCTTGCTGGCCACCATCCTCCCGTTGTGCGCCCAGTCCACATCCGACGGCACTCCGCCCGGCATGATCGCCTTCTACATGCCGCCCAACTCGCTGTCCGCCACCTGCCCCGCCGGCTGGTCCGTACCCCTCGACGCCAACAAACCTCAACAACCCATCCAAGGCCGGCTCATCCTCTCCCTCGGCAACACGCCGCAGTACTTCGGCGCCACCGTCAACAAACCGATGGCCGACCAAACCCCGCCCGTCCACACCCATTCCTACTTGAAAACACTCGCGCCGTCAAAGAAGACCGTCACCGGTTGGGCCTGTTGCTACAGCAACGGTGCCCACGCCAGCACAGTCGTCGCCAACGGCATCGCGGGCGCTTCCTCGATGAACGTCCCCCTTCTCCAACTCCCCCTGTGCGTCCGCAACGCCACAACTCCGGAGCCCGCGAAATGACCATCCGCGCCGCCCTCCTCCTCGCCCTCGCCCCGGCCGCCTTCGCCCAGTCCGCCGATCCATACCCCTATCAATCCGTCGCCTATTTCCAATCGGCCTGCCCCCAGGGCTGGAGCGTTTTCACGGAAGCCACCGGCCGTTTTATCGCCGGCATTACGGCCAACACCAAAGTCGGCACCGCCTTCCCCGCCACCCCCATCAACGGCGTCGCCGACATCTCCCACACCCACACGGCCACCATCTCCGTCACCCCCACCGAACAGCAGTTTGAAGCTCTCGCCGGCAAAGGCATCACGCTCGCCTCCGACGCCGCGCTCTCCGCCACGGCCAACATGTCGGTCGCTAACTCCGGCCTCGGCATCGTCGGCCTGCTCACCTGCGTCAAGGTCACTCAGCCCAACACCACCTCCGGCATCGTCCCTCCCGGTGTCGTCATTTTCTCCGCCGCGCTGGCCTGCGACGCGGGCTGGAACGAAGTCTTCTCCGCCGCCGGCCGCTACATCGTCTCCCTCCCCGCCAACGGCCAGGTCGCCGCCGCCTACGGTGGCCAACCATTCACGGCCAACCAGGAAATCACGCACTCCCACGCCGTCTCCGGCAACGTAAAGCTGTCCACCCGCAAAACCTCGGCCATCTCCGGCTGCTGCACCGGCGGGTTCGCAAAAAACGGCACCTACGCCTACAACACCACCTCGTCGGCGCCAACATCCACAACGCCCCCCTATATCCTCTTACACCTCTGCAAAAAAGGTAATTAACTTTATGCCTGGAACAGTAACTCAACTCGCCGCCAGCGGCAGCTTAATTGACGATTACTTATACACCGACACGCCTCCCGTCGCCACCTCCGTCCTCGGCCGCTTCAGCGTCGTAACCAACTCCGGCGTCGACGAACTGGTCACCGTCGATAGCGCCGGTAACCTCCTCCACCTCTGGCCCGACGCCTCCTCCCAGTCCGGCTGGTCCCAGGAATCAATCGCCGTCCCCGCCCCCGTCGGCATCCCCACCGAACCCAACATCCTCTCCCTCGTCGCCTTCTACGACGGCCCCACCCTCAACGTCCTCGTCTATTTTGAAATCGCGAGCGAGGCCCAACTCCCCGGCTACGGCGCCCTCACCTGGATGCAGCGCACCGCCGCCACCTGGTCCAATATCGACTTCGGTGCCCAGCCCGGCCTCTTCAACGCCCTCGGCATCTCCCTCAGCGCCGGCGTCTATACCGACCCGGCGGGAATTCACTACCTCTACTCCGTCACCGACGGCGGCATCGGCCCGTCTTTCTACATCGTCAATTACGACGCCACCGCCGCCCAGTGGACCACCTGCAACGCCTTCCCCGCCCTGTCCCTCACTTACACCGTTCTGCCCGGCGACGCTAACTCCCAATTCACCATCATGTGGGCCGAAAACCAATCGGTCTTTTTTCAACGCGCCAGCATTGATGCCGACGGTAACTTCCAATGGGCCACCCCAGCTCCAGCGTCATTCGATCTCAACGAAGGCACCCTCGCCACCGGTAACATCATCCCGCTCCCCGCCATCGCCAATTACACCGGCCCCGCCAGCTTCCTGCTCAAAGGCAACCCCAACCCGGACCAGACCTCCAGCCTCTACTACATCGCCGGCTACGATCAGCCTCAACCCACCCAGACACTCCTCAACCCCGCCCCCGGCCCCGCCGGCATCGCCCAAGTCGCCGTCGGCCTCGACGCCACCTCCAACTACATCCTCTTCGCCACCGACATCGCCGCCCAATCCCTCTGGATTCTCCGCCAATCCAGCCCCGGCGCCTTCGCCCCCTGGGTCAGCCTCGGCGACGTTCTCGGCGCCATGGCCTGCCCGCTCTCCATGTCCGCCGGCCCCGAAGTCTATGCCGTCTCCATCGCCACCGGCATCAACATCGTCCATTATGCCCAGTCCCTCACCAGCGACCCCACACAGCCCTACGGCATGTGGTACACCAACGCCATCGCCGGCCCTGTACCCTCCACTACCGCTCCCGCCAACGTATCCACTTACACCGCCGAAATTACTTTCCAGGATGAAAACCAATCCGCCGTCTCCGTCCCGCTCGTCAATGTAACTGCGGACCGCGCCACCTCTATCATCGTCGACGGTATCTCCTATAACATCGATCAAAACACCCCCGCCCAGCTATCCCCCGGCGCCACCGGCCAAATCAGTATCGCCATGCCCGCCGCCAACCTCTCCGCCCCCGTCCTCTCATTGGAAATTCCCTCCGCCAACGTCACCGCCACCGTCACCTCCGACCAGCAGATGCACAGCCGCCTCGCCGGTAAAGATCCCACCTTTCCCGTCTCCACCGCCACCCTCACCAGCGCCGGACTCATCGGCAGCTCCTACTCCAGCACCGAAGCCGATCAAATCACCACCGCCATCACCACCGCGGCCAGCCAGATGGGCGCCATGGCCACCAACACACTCGCCGCGCATCCCGTCCAGCACTGGTCCCTCACCTTTGCCCAACAGGACCAGCCCGTCCGCTTCCGGATTCTCTCCCTCGAAGAAGCCCAAAGCCACGCGTCTCTCGGCACGTCCCTCAGCGGCATCTGGGGCGACATCTGCCATTTCTTCAAGAAAGTAGCCCAAAAACTCGTCAGCGTCGTCGTCAGCATCGCCAATGACGTTCTCAACCTCGCCATCTCCATCGGGGACTTCGTCTGGAACGGGATCGTCAAAACCGTCCAGGAAGCCGCCGGCCTGCTGGAGGTCATCTTCGCAAAGGTCGCCGCCGGCGTCACCGACGCCTACGACGCCGTCAAGAAGGCCATCGACTGGTTGAAAATGCTCTTCAACTGGACCGACATCACCAACACCCAGAAGGTTCTCGCCTCCGTCATCAACACCTCCCTCACCAACCTCATCAACTCCCTCGGCCCCGATGCCGAAGCCTGGGTCACCAACGAAGCCGCCGCCCTCGAAGATCGCGTCAACGCTTTCTTCCAGAACTGGCGCACCCAGGTAGACGGCCTCTTCGGCAAGGGCAACAGCCTCAACAACTACAACGGCAATACCCTCGGCGGTTCCAGTTACAGTTCCAGTTACTCCCAGAACGCGGCCCAGTGTAACTACGTCAAGAACAAAGTCCCAAAAAACACACAGGTAACAGACGGTGCCGCGCCAAATGCCCCGGCGTCATTTACCAACCTACTCTCCTCCATCACCGCCAAGCTCGGCGCCGACTTCACCACCGCCTATCAACAACTCGTCACACTCCTCAAGCAACAGTCCGCGTCCCCGAAGAACTTCATCAACACCGCCATCGACGACCTCATCGACGCCCTCCAAGTCCTCACCGATTTCATCGTCAACATCGCCCGCGATCTCGTCATCGCCCTCATGCAGTGCGCCGCCGACGCCCTCGTCACCCTCCAGGACACACTCAATTACGTCATCGATATCCCCTTCCTCTCCTGGCTTTTCAAAAACGTAATCGACGCCGGCCAGGACCTCACACTGCTCAACCTCGCCACCCTCATCATCGCCCTCCCCTCCACCATCCTCTACAAAATCGCCTTCGGCCGCGCCCCTTTCACCGGCCCGTCGGTCACCGTCCCCTGGCCCCAACTCCCCTGGCAGCC
>JBIKOG010000302.1:0-7941 GCA_044358225.1 Bryobacteraceae bacterium
CGCAGTGTCCCCCGGGGGTGGAGTTTATCCTACATACCTTCGGCGGGTGGTGTCGCGTCTTGGGGGACACTGCTGTTGTTGGGGCTACGGGCCGAACTGCTTTGGGGGGCTGCCCGCAGTGTCCCCCGGGGGTAGAGGGGGCTGTGTCGGGGGGCAGCGCCCTTCTTCTCCTTCTGCGGCGCCTTTCTTCTCCTTCTGTGGATAATGGGGGGGTGAGTGCGAAATGGGGACAACTCGCTTGCTGGCGCATGGAAACGCCGATCGGGCCGCTGGTGCTGGCCGGGGATCGGGAGGCGTTGCGGATCGTCCGCTTCCACGGGCATCAGGATGAGGCGTGGGTGGTGGATCGCTCGCCGTTTCGCGGGGCGATTGAGCAGTTGAAAGCCTATTTTGCGGGGAAATTGACGGCGTTTGATTTGGTCTTGGCCCCGGAGGGGACGCCGTTTCAGGTCAGCGTCTGGCGGGCGTTACAGGACATTCCGTTCGGCGAGACGACGACGTATGGGGCTGTTGCGAAAACCGTCGGGCGGCCAACGGCGATCCGCGCGGTGGGAGCGGCGAATGGGGCGAATCCGATCCCGATCATCATTCCGTGCCACCGGGTGATTGGGAGTAACGGGAAGCTGACGGGGTTCGGCGGGGGGCTGCCGGTGAAGGAGAAACTGCTGAAGTTGGAGAGCCGGCAGTTGCACATTCTCTAGGTCGTTGCGAGACTGGTTGGGTCATGGCCACACTGCGTCCACTCGAAGTCGGTTTGATGTTCTGGGGCGATCAAGAACCCCTCAAGATGATCCAGGCTGTGAAGTCACTGGGGCTCCGTTGCGGGCACCTGGGCTTCACCGGGGCCGTGGATTTTACCGGATTGGCGGAGGTTTACTCCAAGGCGTTGGAGGATGAGGACTTCACCGTCACCGCGGTTTTCGCGGCCTACGATGGCGAAAGCTACGCCGATATTCCGACGGTGTTGCAGACGGTGGGCTTCATTCCGGAGGCGACGCGGACGGCGCGTGAGCTGCGGACCTATGAGGTCATCGACATGACGGCGGCGATTGGCGTCGACATTTTTGCGTGCCACATTGGCTTCGTGCCGGAGGATCACACCGATCCGGTTTACGCGCCGGTGCGCGATATGGTGCGGCGGATTTGTGACTACGCCGCGGTGCGCGGGATCACCTTTGCGCTGGAGACGGGGCAGGAGCCGGCCGAGACGTTGCTGCACTTCCTGGAAGACGTGGCGCGGCCGAATTTGAAGCTGAATTTCGATCCGGCGAATTTGATTCTGTACGGGACCAGCGAGCCGATCTCGGCGTTGAAGCTGGTGGGCAAGCATGTCGTCAGCGTGCATTGCAAAGACGGCAACTGGCCGGACAAGAACGTGGCCGGGTCGCTGGGCACGGAGATGCCGCTGGGCGAGGGTTCGGTGGGCATGGCGAACTTCGTCAATACGCTGAAGGAAATCGGGTATACGGGCGCGTTGACGATTGAGCGGGAAGTGTCGCTGGATCAGGACATGGACGACCGGCACCAGGCGAAGTTGTCGCACGTGGACGACATTATGAAGGCCGTGCAACTGCTGGAGACCCTGCGGGGTTAGGCGATGCCGCGGCGTGTGCCCGTCGAGCGCTGGGGTGCCGGCGGGCCGCGTGCGGAGGATGATTGGCTGGCCGATGAGGCGCCGCTGGAGGTGTTGATCGAGCACTCGTTCAAAGACCAGCGGCGGGTGGCGGCGTGGGGGATTACGCTGCGGACGCCGGGGCAGGACGAGGAGCTGGCGCTGGGATTGTTGTATTCCGAGGGGCGGATTGATGGGGCTTCTGATGTTTTGGATGTGACTTGTTTGGACGCGGGGCGGGTGCGGGTGTCGCTGGCTCCGCATGTGGATTTGGACCTGGGGCGGGTGCGGGCGGCGACGGCGGCTTGTGGGTTCTGCGGGTCGCCGGATTTGCCGGTGACGGAGGCGTTGGGGGATGCGGGATTTCGGGTGGGTTGGGGGGTGTTGGCGGGGTTGCCTTCGGCGCTGGAGGAGCGGCAGGGTCAGTTTCGGGAGACTGGGGGGGTGCATGCGGCGGCGTTGTTTGATGCTTCCGGGGCTTTGATTGCGGTGCGGGAGGATGTGGGGCGGCATAACGCGGTGGACAAGTTGGTGGGGTGGGCGATGCGGGGTGGGCGGTTGCCGTTGGAGGGGATGGGGTTGTTGTTGAGCGGGCGGGCGGGGTTTGAGTTGGTGCATAAGGCGGCGCGGGCGGGGGTGCCGTTGGTGGCGGCGATGGGGGCGCCGACGACGTTGTCGGTGGAGTTGGCGCGGCATGCGAATGTGACATTGGTGGGGTTCTTGCGGGAGACGCGGGCGAATGTGTATGCGGGGACGTGGAGGGTGCGGGAGATTTAGGGGGGGTGTCGGGGGTGGGGCGGTTTTTGGGCGTGTCGAAATGGCTTGCAAGTGATTGCAAGTGGATGGGTTATTGGGGTTATGTTTTAAGAGTTCTGCAAAAAGGAAATGGGTCATGCTAGACCTTTCAGCATTCACTTGGCGGTGAAGAAAGGAAAGGAAGATGACCCGAAAGAAGGATAACGCAAAGACGGACTGGAAGGCAGCGATGGCGGAGGACCCAGATTTCATGAAGGGGTTGGTACGGGAGGTGCTGCAGCAGGTTCTGGAAGGGGAGATGGAGGAGACGCTGGGAGCAGCCAAGGGGCAGCGTACGGAGGGACGGCAAGGGTACCGGTCCGGGTACTATACGCGGAGCCTGGTGACCCGGGTGGGCAACATCGAATTACGAGTGCCGCAGGACCGGCAAGGGCAATTCCGGACAGAGGTATTTGAACGCTACCAGCGAAGCGAGAAGGCACTGGTGGGAGCGCTGACGGAGATGTATGTGCAGGGCGTCTCGACGCGGAAAGTGAAGGCGATCACCGAAGAGCTGTGTGGGCACGAGTTTTCAGCGTCAACGATCAGCCGGCTGAACCAGAGTTTGGATGGGGAATTGGAGAAATTTGCGACGCGGCGATTGGAGGAAGACTACCCGTACCTGATTCTGGATGCGCGGTACGAAAAAGTGCGGGAAGCGGGAGTGATTCGGAGCCGGGCGGTGCTGGTGGCGATTGGGGTGAATTGGGATGGGCGGCGGTGTGTGCTGGCGGTGGAGTTGGCCAATCGGGAAAGCGCCAGTAGTTGGAAGGAGTTTCTGGTGAAGATCCGGGATCGGGGATTGCGAGGGGTGGAGTTTGTGGCCAGCGATGATCATCCCGGGTTAAAGCGGGCGATTGCCGAGGTGGTGCCGGAAGCGGCCTGGCAACGATGCTATGTGCACTTTCTTCGCAATGCGCTGGATCATTTGCCGCGGAAGGCCGATGATGACTGCCTGACGGAATTGCGATGGATGTATGACCGGAGGAATCTGCAGGAGGCAAGGCAGGATCTGGCGGCGTGGTTGAAGAAGTGGGGACAACGATACCCAAAGCTCTGCCAGTGGGTGGAGGACAACATCGAAGAAACGTTTGCATTTTACCGGTTGCCGCAGAGTCACCATAAGCATCTGAAGTCGACGAATATGCTGGAGCGGCTGAATGAGGAGTTGAAGCGCCGGACGCTGGTGGTGCGTATTTTTCCGAATGCGGAGAGCTGCCTGCGGCTGGTCCGAGCGCTGGCGGTGGAGATTCACGAGAACTGGGTGGAGGCCACGCGGTATCTCAATATGGCCGACCTGGAGGAGCACAAAAAGGAGATGATGCGGAAGATCGATCAGGCCGCCTGAGAGCGCGCGCCGCCCGGAGAGGGAAGCCCGCCCCGCGGGGCGGGCTTCCCTCTCCGGCCACACATCAACTTGGTCGGCATCCCATTTTTCTTTTTGCAGAACTTGACGGACACAACTCTCGGAACCATCCCGGCACCGGCCACGGGTGCAACCGCGATCGCCCCACGAACCGGCCACCGATGTTGCTGCGCGCCCCACTCATTGGGCCAGGCACTCCGTGACGACGTTCAGGAACATCCCGCGCAGGTTGACCATCACGCCGTTGTCATCCCGGCGGTCGAGATTCTTCAGGTTCCAGCATCGCCCGTTGTCCAACTGCTCCCGGAAGCTGTACTTCGTCGGGGAAGGGAGATGCCCCTGAATCGCGCTCGTGCCGTTCTCGCTTCTCAGCCAGATGGCTTTCAGATGGCCCTTGCGCCCGTAGTCCGCTGTGACGTGACCGGCGGTCACCAGACGGCGCGCGGCCTCCGCATTGCGAAAACCGAGCGAACGGCCATCGGCCGCAAATAGCGGAATGTTCTTCGTTTTGCTCATCTGGACGCACCTCGACCATCACCGTGGACAGGAAGGAGATTTTCGAGAGTCCCGTCTCTCGCATGTTGTTGGATTGCCCTCTGCCGTCGTCGCTCAGCGCTGACTCAAGCAGAGACCGGGCGATGTCGGCTGCCTGAGCGTCCGTTGCCGATACACTTCATCCGCGACGGAAAAGAGAAAGAGATTTTTGAGAATCCCGTCTCTCATTGAGTGTCTGCATACTATATACGCCGCGCCGGATCGTCTGTCCGGAAGTATTGTAGATTTTTTTCAAGAATCTTTTGCGCTTCCTCGACACTTCGCACAACGCCCACCACCGCGCCCGCGCTCCGCCACTCCTCAAGCCGCTTCATCTGCAGGGCAGTCGGGTTCTGGCCGGGCCGTTTCACTTCGAACTGGACACAGCGCCCGGCGACACAGGCGTCTATATCGGGATCACCGGCAACACACATCCCCCCGCCCCATCGCTTGCGCGCCAGCCCGTTGGGCAGACCGTTGATGTAGGCCAGGATGGCCTTGACGATATCCCGTTCCATGGTCATGCGCGCCTCCTGCGCCGCCGGATGGGCGCGGCGGGTGCCACGGGCTTCCGCGGCTCCTCGTCGCTCCACAGCACCGGCTGGCGGCGAAGCCACTCGCGGTGCGTAATCCACCGACACTCGTCGTCGTTCAGAAACAACGGAAGATGGGCGAGGCCCAGGATGCCCAGGGCCCACCGCGACTGCTCGAGATCCGCGCCGGGCGGATGGGCCACGCCCCTGCCGCCCATGGGCAACCTCACCAGGCGCAGCCCTGCGCTGTTGGCGAAGTCCTGGGCCCGGCACAGATCGACCAGCGCCTGTTTGTTTTCGCGGACAAGGGTTTTGATCTCCTCGGGCGCGCCCGAGTCAATGCGCAGTGCCCCATCCCGCCCAAGCCAGAACGAGACGCCGGCGGCGGAAAGATCTTCGAGTACATTTCTGAGGCTCAATCGCTTCTCCTGTTGCTGGGTGTAGGGTGAAGGGTTTGAGTCGCGTTTTCAGGTTTTTCTCTCCGTGCGCGCGTGCGCGCTATGTGTGCAATAGGGGGTCAATCCTACACCACCCTACACCCGAAAAATTCGACGTTGATTACAAAGGACTTAAATGAGCGAAAAAACAGCGGGTGTAGGGTTATCCTTCACCGAGGCTGAATTTTGCCCTCCAAAACAGCGGAGTGTTTTTTTGGGGGAAACCTCACTTGAGGTCCATTTTGGTGTAGCATTGCCCCCCTTGACGGGCCCGTTTCGAAGTTGCGAAGACCACGAAACGGACTGGGCGAGGAGGGGCAGCGTGAGGCCCTGGGCGCTTTTGGGCCCTGCCCACAGCACACCGTCGGCAGCCCCATCGGTCAGATCAATTCGCCCTCGTCATTCGGGAATATCGTCGACCGAATCGAGCTTTGGGCCATTTTGGGCAGATCGTAATGGTCCTCAAGCCGTACACCGATGCCGGTGTACAACAGTCCTTTCTTCGTTCTGGACTTGTGAAATCCTCGTTCACTCATCAGCGAGGCGAAGACCTTGTGGCTCACCGGCGTTTCCCCATACTGCTCGGCCCAGCCTTTGTACTCGCGATACAGTTCAGTCGATAGAGCCCGGGTGTTCGGCGTCCGCACGCACCGCTCCTCCAGAAACATCGCAAACGTATCCTGCTCGGCCTCGTACTCGCGTGTGGCGGCCACGACTTCCTCCGGCACCCCGAGGCCGTTGCGCTGCCACTCGAGGCACCCAACGAGGGCCCAGTTCAGGATCCCAGGCAGTTCGGCCTCGAACATAGCCATCACTTCGTGGCGTTTCTTCTGCTTGTCTTTGGGGATTGAGTAGTCGAAGGGAATCAGTTTGAGCCGGCGCCAGATGGCCTGATCGCCGCGCACGTTGGGTTTGTGGTTCGTGGCCAGCCAGATCTTGAACGAGGGCATGAACTCGAAGAACTCGCGGTGAAGGAAGCGGGCGGTCATCTCCTTGATCATGGATTCGGCGAGCCGGGCGCCGCGTTCACTTTCGGCCGCCCAGACGAACCGGGCGCCGCGCAGGCGGGCGACGTCGTTCGGGATGCCGCCCTCACGTTTCTTGAGGAACGTATCGACGGGCGTGCGGCGGGCGTAGCTGCCGAGAAGCATCTCGATGACCTCGACCATCGTCGACTTCCCGTTGTCGCCGCCTGGGCCAAAGAGGATGAACATGGCCTTGTCGCTGGTGACGCCGGTGAGGCTGGCGCCCACGGCGCGTTGGATGAAGCTGGTGAGGTTCTTGCGGCCGACCATGATCATGTCGAGGAACTCGAGCCACCGGGGACACTGGGCCGCCGGGTCGTAGGTGACCGGGGCGAGTTTAGTGATGCGGTCCTTCGGATCGTGAACCCGCAGTTTGCCGGTGCGCAGATCGATGGTCCCGTTGTTCACAGTGAACAGCCACGGGTCCAGGTCGAAGGCTTCTGGGGAACGCGCAACGGCGGGATCGGCGCGGGAGAGGGAGATCATGGCGTTGAGCGACCGTTGGGATTCCGATCGCAACAGGTGAGTCTGAAAGGCCTTCCGCGCCTTCTGGTCCTTGAGCTGCTCGGCGAGCGGATAGAGGCTGCTGATGAACTCTCCGGCCATCGAAACGATCCGCAGCATCTCGTCTTCGTTCCACCGTACTCCGTCGTAAATCAGCCACCGGCCGATGGGTTCGCAGTAGGCGATTGTGCCGGCATGATGGGCGACAAACCGCTTGGCGTTACCAAGGTCGGTGAACCGCTCGTGCTTGGGCACCATGGTCAAGAGGTTCTTCTCGCGGCTGGGCTTGGCCGGGTTCGCCGCGGGCTCCGGCGCGGGCGCCGCGGAGGCGGAGGGCCTCGTCTCGGTGACGGTTTCCGGCTCTGGCCCCTCCGGCTCCGGCCCCTCCGGCTCCGGCGACTGAGCCTCCGTCGATGGAGGCTCCGGCTCCATGTCATCCTCCGCCTCCGCAATCCGCCCGATGGTCACGGGCGAGTTCACATGGCCCCGGAACAAGCACTCCGCACAGTAATTGCCGCCGCCCAGTTCGTTGGCGACGTAGCCGCAGGTTACCGGCGCGATGTCCTCGCGCGAGGCCTGGCGCAGCTTCTTACGGGTCTCGCGCTCGGTGTAGCCGGAATACGGCCTGCTGAGTTCGTGGGCCCAGCGCTCGGCATCCTCGCAGCGGGCAACGACCGTCAGCATCCGGTACCACTCCGGTTCCGGCAGCTTCGCCGCATCGTCGCGGCAGTGCCGCATCCAGGCGCAGCCATCAAGAATAGCGGGCAGTTGCGCCGGCGCCAAGCTGGGCGGCGTGCCCTGGGGCGGAACTGAGGCGGGCGGCACCAGTAGGCCGCCCGCCTCCTCCATGCCGCCGAGCCGCTCGCCGATGTCGTCGACAGTGTATGTTTTGCCAGAATACTCCGCCGTGACCGGCCGTACCGCGTCCGGAACCTTCCGATTGAAAGTCCCCGGCACGCGGAGCACGCGGCATAGGTCGGCAGTCGGGTCGACCGTCCAGCCCAGGGATCGCGCCTGCAGCCGAAGCAGGTTCTGAAACCGCCGAGAGAGGGACTTCATCCACTGCCGCTCGGCGTCCGTTCCCATACGCACGGGCCGATCGAACAGCCAGTACACATGGAGCCCGAACCCGCTG
>JBIKOG010000303.1:0-7930 GCA_044358225.1 Bryobacteraceae bacterium
GCGCTGAGCGACTTCCAGGATGTCGGCGATGACGTTGTCGGCCCGGGCGGCGTCGCCGAAGCCGGGCTCCTGGGCGATGGCGTCTTTGAGCTTGATGTTGAGCGTGGGCGGGACAAGCTTGGTGAGCTTGTCGACTTCGCTCAGCTTCATTTCGAGAACGCGGCCGACGTCCTTGATCGCCGCTTTCGCGCCGAGCGTTCCGAACGTGATGATCTGGGCGACCTGTTCGCGGCCGTACTTTTCCGTGACGTACTGGATGACTTTGCCGCGGCCGCGCGGTTCGAAGTCCGTATCGATATCAGGCATGCTGATACGTTCGGGATTGAGGAACCGTTCGAAGAGCAGGCCGTACTGAAGCGGATCGATATCGGTGATGGTCATCGCGAAGGAGACCAGCGAGCCAGCCGCGGATCCGCGGCCGGGGCCGACGGGGATGTTCTGTTCGCGGGCGTAGCGGATGAAGTCCCAGACGATGA
This sequence comes from Bryobacteraceae bacterium, assembly GCA_044358225.1. Classification (GTDB taxonomy): domain Bacteria; phylum Acidobacteriota; class Terriglobia; order Bryobacterales; family Bryobacteraceae. Next base: position 477 of record JBIKOG010000303.1, read on the forward strand.
GGAAGTAGCCGGAGAACTTCATCTGCTGGATCATCTTGATCTCGCGGCTGAGGCGTTCTTCGTACTCCGGCATGCCGTTGCGCAGGGTGCCCTGGGCGAGCATGTATTCCAGGCGCGGACGGCGTTTTTCGAACCCTTCGCGAACGGCGTATTCGAAGTAGCTATCGATGGAGTGATGGGGCGGGACGTCGAACTTCGGGAACGGCTCCTTCACCTTTTCGAGCTTCACCTGGCAGCTCATGGCGATTTCGTAGGGCGTCACCAGCGACTGGGGATAGTTGGAGAACAGCGACTCCATCTCCATCTTGTTTTTGATGTAGAAGGCGGGCTTGTCCCACTTCATGCGGCCGGGGTCGTTGTAGGTTTTCCCGGTGGAGATGCACATGAAGATGTCATGAGCGCGGGCGTCGGCCTGGCGGAGGTAGTGGGCGTCGTTGGTGGCGACGAGCGGGATCTCCATGTCGCGGGCGAGGCGGGCGACTTCGGGGATGAGCTTGTGGTCCTGATCGAGATCGTGATCCTGAATTTCCAGGAAGAAGTTTTTCTTGCCGAAGATTTCGGTGTATTCGCCGGCCATCTGGCGGGCTTTGTCGTACTTATCTTCGAGGAGCGCTTCGTTGACGTCGCCGCGGAGGCAGGCCGAGAGGCAGACGAGGCCTTTGGCGTGTTGCTGAAGGAGCTGTTTATCGACGCGGGGCTTGTAGTAGAAACCGTCGAGGTAGCCGGTGGAGACGAGCTTGATGAGATTGCGGTAGCCGTCCTGATCCTGGGCGAGGAGGACGAGGTGGTTGTAGCGGCCGGCGTGGGCTTTGTGGTCGTCGACGACGTAGAGTTCGCAGCCGATGACCGGGTGGACGCCTTTGGCTTTGGCGGCGTTGTAGAACTCGACGCCACCGAAGAGATTGCCGTGATCGGTCATGGCAATGGCGGGCATCTGCTCCTTGGCTGCGATGTCCATGAGCTGCTTGATTTCGCAGGCGCCGTCGAGGAGCGAGTAGTCGGTATGGCAGTGGAGGTGAACGAAGGGTACGTCTGACATCGGTTGTTTTGGGTGCGAAAGGTTCCGGGGGGAGGAAACCTCAATTATACTTTTGGAGTCCCTTAGGAGAACCTCATGGAACGCAGAAAACTTCTATTTACCGGCGCCGCGGCGCTTTCGATTGGCGCCCGTCGGATTTTGGGCGCGAATGACCGGGTACGCGTGGGTCTGATTGGCCTGGGCGGGCGCGGGAACGCGCACCTGGGCTCGTATTTGCAGATTCCGGGGTCGCAACTGGCGGCGATCTGCGACGTGAACCAGGCGGCGCGGGAACGGGCCAACGCGCGCATCACCAAGGCCGGGCAGGATAAAGCCGTCGAATTCAGCGACATGCGGAAGCTGTTTGATTCGAAAGACATCGACGCCGTGTCGATGGCGACGCCGAACCACTGGCACGCGCTGGGGGCGATCTGGGCGATGGCGGCGGGGAAAGACACCTACTGCGAGAAGCCGGCGAGCCATAACCCCTTTGAAAGCAAGCAGATGATCGCGGCGGCGCGGAAGTATGGGCGGATGTGCCAGATCGGTTCGCAGAGCCGGTCGACGCCGCACTGCATCGAAGCGATCGCGGCGTTGAAAGACGGCATCATTGGCAAGGTTTATATGTCCAAGGGGCTTTGCTTCAAGCGGCGGAAATCGATCGGGAAGAAGCCGGACGCTCCGGTGCCGCCGGGTTTGGACTGGGACATGTTCCTGGGGCCGGCGCCGATGCGCCCGTTTAACGAGTTGCGGTTTGCCTACAACTGGCACTGGTTCTGGGACACCGGCAACGGCGATCTGGGCAACCAGGGCGTGCACCAGATGGACATTGCGCGCTGGGGCATGGGCGTGGCGAACGACCACGCGGGGATGAAGTCTGTGGTTTCGACGGGCGGGAAGTACGCCTACGACGACGACCAGGAGACGCCGAACACGCAGCTGGCGACGTTCGACTACGGCGACCGGGAGATTGTGTTTGAGGTGCGCGGCGTGTTGACGGGCGGCGAGGGCACGTTGGGCGCCGGGCCGAAGGCGACGAGCGCGGTGGGGAACCTGTTCTACGGCGTGGATGGGTGGATGGAGCTGGACGGTTCCGGGTACCGCGTGTACAAGGGCGAGAACAACGAAGTCGTCAAGAACGTGAAGGCCGAGCGCGGCCAGGACGGGACCGTGCGGCATATGGAGAACTTCCTGGCGGCGGTTAAGTCCCGTAATTACAAGAGCTTGAACGCGGAGATCGAGATTGGCGGGGCGGCGGCCGACTTGTGCCACTTTGCCAACATTTCGTACCGGGCGGGCAAGCGGCTGAAGTGGGACGAGACCAAGCACACCTTCGATGACGTGGCGGCGAACAAGATGCTGACGCGGGATTACCGGAAGCCGTATGTGGTGCCGGTGAAGTTGTAGTTATTCAAGAGGGTTTGAATAAGGCTCTTTCTTATTAAAGAAACATGCGGTAATCTTTAATTAAGAAGGAGCCTTTTCATGTCTGCGCCCCATTTTCCACAGTTTGGCGACTATCAGGTTGTCCACACGCCGGGGGAAAAGTATCGTTGCTACCTGCCGCCGCCGTTGCCGCCGAGTCCAGCAGTGAAGCTGGAACCGATGATGACGCTCCTGGAGCGGGCCGGGTATGCGGTGGGCGGGCTGAACGGGATCAGTTCGATTTTACCGAACCCGGAGCTGTTCCTTTACATGTTCGTTCGGAAAGAGGCGCTGGTTTCATCGCAGATTGAGGGGACGCAGTGTTCGTTGTCCGACATCCTACGCGACGAAGCGGGGGACGAGACCGAAGCATCGTTTGACGATGTGCGGGAGGTTTCCTGTTACGTGGACGCAATGGAGTACGGTTTGGCACGGATGAACGAAGGGTTTCCGCTGTCGTTGCGGCTGATCCGGGAGATCCATGGGCGGCTGCTGGCACAGGGGCGGGGGGCTGGGAAGCAGCCGGGAGAGTTCCGCACGAGCCAGAACTGGATTGGCGGATCGCGGCCGGGGAACGCGTTGTATGTTCCGCCGCCACCGGAGCGGCTGATGGAGTTTCTGGGTCCGCTAGAACTGTTTCTGCACGAGGAGGATCCCCCGTTGCCGGTGCTGGTGCGGGCGGCGATGGTCCATATGCAGTTTGAGACGATCCATCCGTTTTTGGACGGGAACGGACGGCTGGGACGGCTGCTGATCACGTTGCTGCTGTGCCATGCCGGCGTTTTGCGGGAACCATTGCTGTATCTGAGCCTGTATTTGAAGCAGAACCGGAGTGAATACTACCGGTTACTGCAGGAGGTCCGGGAGCGAGGGAACTGGGAGGATTGGATCCGGTTTTTCCTGCGAGGTGTGCAGGAGACGGCGGAGCAGTCCGTGGAGACCGCGCGGCGGATACTGGCGCTGTTGGCAAACGACAGGCGACGGGTGGAGGATTCCGGGCAGGCTGCCTCCAGCACATTACGCGTGTTTCAGGTGCTGGACCGGAGTCCGGTGGTGACGATCCCAAGAGTGGCGGAGAAGACGGGGCTCAGCTATCCGACGGTGCAGGCTGCGATCGACCGGTTAGAGAAGCTGGAGATTTTGGGTCGTTATGGAACCGGGAAACGGAACAAGCGGTATGCCTACAAGGCCTATCTGGACATCCTGAGCGAGGGGACGGAGCCGCTGCGGGATTAGTGGAATGGGCTTGACATATATCCGTTACGGATATATTCTTTGGACATGGCGAACGCTCCCCTGACTCCCGCAGTGCTGCATATCCTGCTGGCGCTTTCGACGGGGGAGCGCCATGGGTACGGGATTATGAAGCAGGTCCAATTGGACTCGGGCGGGAGGGCGAAGATGGGGCCGGGGACGCTGTATGGGTCGATGGGGCGGATGATGGAGTCGGGGTTGATCCGGGAAAGTGACAGGCGGGTGGACCCGGGGCTGGATGACGAGCGGCGGGTTTATTACGAACTGACGGGGGCGGGGCGGGCGGCGCTGGAGGCGGAGTTGGAACGGTACCGGAGCGTGGTGGCGGTGGCGGAAGGACGGCTGGCGCATGGATAGGTGGTACAGGCGGCTTTTGCGGCTGTATCCACGGGGGTTCCGGGAGCAGTTTGGGGAGGGGATGGCGCAGACGTATCGCGACCTGTGCCGGGAGTGTGGAGGCTCGCGGTGGGGGCAATTGCGGCTGGCGGTTTGGGTGTTTTTGGAGACGTTTGCAGGCATTGTGAGGGAGAGCGTGATGGGAACGATGATTCGGAACGTGGCGTTGGGGACGCTGGCGGTGTGGATGATTCCGGTGGTGGCGGCACAGTTCACGCCGGACTGGCACTGGGGCGTGGGCGGGTTTGCGATGGCGTATCTGGTGTTCTTCACGGCGGGAATGGTGTTTGCGGTGATCGCCCGGCGGATGGGGGCGTGGACGTACAAGGCGGGCGTGGGGTTGGCGGTGTTCGCGGGGCTTGGATTGGCGTGGTCGAACATGGTGCATGTGGCGGGTACGGAGAATCCGGCGAACCTTTGGTATTACAGCGTGCTGGTGGTGGGGATTGCGGGGGCGGCGCTGGCGCGGTTACGGGCGTGGGGGTTGGCGTGGACGCTGTTCGCGATGGCGGCAGTGCTGGCGGTGATTTCTGTCTTGCTGCCGTCGGGGGCGCCGCCGGAGATGGCGCGGAGGATGGCCATTGGACATGGCGTTTTTGTGGTGCTATTCGCGGTGTCGGGACTGCTGTTCCGGCGAGCGGGACAGGCGCAGGTGGGGGGACCGGGCGACATTCCTCCTATTCGGTACCAGTACCGGGGTAGGTGAAGAAAGCGGGGGCATTGCAGGGGCTGCCGGATGTTGGATTTGGCGGGGTCCGGGTAGGGTGGAAGTATCGTGATAAACCTGATTCGCTTTGTTTCGCTAGCGGCGCTGACCGCGGGGCTTTCCTATTCGGCTACAGTGACCTTTACCGGCGTGAACACAACGCTGGGGGTGGGGACGGTAAACGGCGGGTCGATGTGGATGAACGAGGATGGAGCCAATTTCAACGCCTATTTTGTGGGCGGGATGGACATCAACATCGACGGCTATTCGCGGACGGTGTTTTGCATGGACCTGTTCACAAGCATTTACATTGGGAGCGTGAACGATACGACGCTGGCGCAACCGGACGCGCCGCTGGTGCAGAGGGCGGCTTGGGTGCTGACGTCGATGTACGCGGACCTGACGGCACCGAATGTGAACGCAACGTCCGGCCAGTTGGGGGCGGCGATGCAGTTGGCGATTTGGGACATCATCCACGATGGCGGGGACGGGTTGACGTTGGGACGGGTACAAGCTTCGACGGACGTGAACAATCCGACGGACGCGGCGATTGTGTTGTACACCCAGCAGTGGATTAGCCAGAGCGTGGGGCAGGGGACGACGGACGCGCTGGTTTACAACAACTTCTGCACGGGCGGGGTGCCGGCGCAGTATTGCGGCGTGGAATCTCAGAGCTTGTTGGGGCTGCGGGTGAACGACGGCGGGCCGTCGGTCCCGGAGCCGGGAACGATGGTGGCGGTGGGGTGGGGGTTTTTGGGGTGGGGGGCGTGGCGGAGAAGTTCGGCGACCCAGTCGAGGTAGCCTTCGGCGTCGACTTGGAGCATGACGTGGTGGGGGCCGTTGGGAGTGAGTCGGGTTTGGCCGGATTCGGTGACGGTGACGGTGCCGCGGAGGCCGTTGTAGAGATCGGGTTCGGCGATGCGGGCGATGACGTTGGGGTCGTGGAGGGGGCCCGAGTGGTGGCCCCATTTCTGACGGGAAAAGCCGGTGTAGCGGTCTAGGATTTGGGCGATGTCGGTTGGCAGTTGGTTGAGGCGTTGGCGGGAGACCAAGGTGCGCTGGGAGATGTCGAGGGGGATGACGGTGATTTGGAGTTTGCTTGCGAAGACGCGCTGGGCGGAGGGGATATCGCTGTAGATATTGAACTCGGCTTCGGGGGTGACGTTGCCGGTGGATTCGATGATTCCGTTTTGCGCCTGGAAGCGGTAGGAGCCGAAGCCGCCGCCCATAAGGACGACGTTGTTGGTGAGGTTGGGGTTGATTTCAAGGACGGCGGCGAGGTTGGTTAGGGGGCCTAGGCAGGCTAGGGTGATGTCGCTATTGGGGAGAACGCGGGCTAGGAAATCGACGGCGTGTTCGGGCTGAGCGGGGTGGGCGGACCGGGGCCAGGGGCAGTTGGAAAGGCCGTCGTCACCGTGGACGTGGGCGGCGGTGTGGGCGCCGGCGAGGCCGGGGTAGACGGGGACTTCGGGGCGGCCGCCGCGGGCGAGGATGCGGAGAGCGTTGGCGGTGGTGGTTTCGATGGGGACGTTGCCGCCGACGGTGGTGAGGGCGAGCAGTTCGATGTCTTCGGCGTGGAGGGCGGCGAGGATGGCGACCATGTCGTCGACGCCGGGATCGGTGTCGATGATCAGCTTTTGGGGCATCCTCTCACACTACAATGAAGCCGTGACCTTTGGACTGTTGTTGGCTACGGTGATGTTGGAAGTGGTGACGGGGGCGTACCGGTTGCCGGCGCAGTTGACGCTGCCGGAGGGGCCGGGGCCGTTTGCGGCGGTGGTGTTGGTGCATGGGTCGGGGCCGAACGATATGGACGAGACGATTGGGCCGAACAAGCCATTTCGGGATATTGCGGAGGGGCTGGCGGCGCGGGGGATTGCGTCGTTGCGGTATGTGAAGCGGACGAAGCAGTATGGGGCGTCGTTGCCGGCGGGGATTTTGTTGTGGGAGGAGACGGTGGAGGATGCATTGAGCGCGGTGGCGCTGTTGCGGACTTTGCCGAAGATTGATGGGAAGCGGGTGTTTGTGGTGGGGCATAGTTTGGGGGCGTATGCGGCGCCGCGGATTGGGCGGGCGGATGGGGGGATTGCGGGGCTGGTTTTGTTGGCTGGGCCGGCGCGGCCGTTTGAGGTGGTGCTGGATGAGCAGTTGCGGTATTTGGACATGCCGGCGGAGCGGGCGGCGGCGTTGAAAAAGGCGATTCCGAAGGCGTATTTGGAGGATTTGGCGGGGGATCCGGTGGCGGTGGCGCGGGGTTTGAAGATGCCGATGTTGATCTTGCAGGGGGAACGGGATTATCAGGTGACGATGGAGGATTTCCGGTTGTGGAAGGCGTTGGAGGGGCTGCGGGTGACGTTGAAATCGTATCCGGCGATGAACCATTTGTTTCACCCTGGGCAGGGGAAGGCCAGGCCGGCGGAGTATAACCTGGTGGCGCCGTTCAGCCCGGTGGTGCTGGATGATGTTGCGCGGTGGGTGAAGGGCGTTCGTCCGTAAAGCGTGGCGTTTTACGGAAAAAAATGAGGTGTCTGACAGTGCGCCGGGATAAACCGGCATGTAGTAGGGAATGAAAGAGTCCTACAGGAAAGGAGTAGCGCCCCATCTTGGCCTCGAGTTTTGCGGGTGTCGTCGCGAGGCGGCAGTCGAAGCGTAAAC
>JBIKOG010000482.1:0-7840 GCA_044358225.1 Bryobacteraceae bacterium
CCCTCGCGAAAAAGACCACCCAATCGGCGAACCTCTATCTCTGGGTCACCGGCGGCACCGGCAACGGGACAGGCTGGCTGCCAGTCGCCACCTGGAACTTCTCCAACCAGCGCCAACCGCCCGCGCACGTATCCGTCAACCCCCGCGCCACCCCCGCGGTCTCCCAAACGTTCACCATCATCGCCCGCGACCCCGACGGCGCCGCCAACCTCAGCCGCATCTACTTCCTCCTCAACCCCACCCCCACCATTCCCCAAAACACGTGTCACGGCTTTTATGATCGCGTGCTGAACAACGTCTACCTCTACAGCGACGGCCTCACAAACTTCTCCTCCCGCTCCAACTCCCAGTGCTCCGTCGACGCCTTCAACGCCACCATCACCTCCGCCACGGACCTCACCCTCAACCTGACCCTCACGAAAAAAGCATTCCCGCTCGCCAATTTCTACGTCTGGATCACCGACAACGACGCCAACGGCACTGGCTGGCTCCTGGCATCGACCATGGCTACCGAGCCCTTTCTCGCCTCCATCACCCCATCCACCACCTCCGTCCCCAACCAGGAGTTCCGCATCGTTATGCGCCACCCCTATGGCGTCCACAACTTCAACCTCATCCACTTCATGATCGCCCCCGACACCATATCGTTGAATCAGTGCGTCCTCACCTACACCCACACCGCACGCACGATCCTTCTGCAAAATGACGAAGACCCGAACCCGGTTGTCCAGTCCAACGCCCAATGCGCCCTCAACGCCTACAGCATCGACCTCCCGCCAGACGACCCCACCGCCCTCCTCATCACCCTCAAGCTGACGCGCAAGCAGACCACCCCCGCGACGCTCTTCATCGGCCCCTACACCCCACCCGCCAACTTTACCCGCCCGCCGGTCCCCTGGATCCCCGCCGCCACCTGGTACCCCTAAGACATTCCCTAAGTGACAGTCACCAAGGAATTATCCGACCCTCCCTCCCGCCCAACCCACAACCGCCACGGGGACACTCTGATCCCCAGTCCGCCAATCCCCCCTGTCCGAGACGAAGAGTGTCCCCCAACCCGACACAACCCACATCCCCCCACCGGGCTATACTGACAACCGATGGGGACCACCTTCAATCCACGTAAATCAGGAGTTCTACGCATGAACAAGCTTTTCTCAGTACTCGCCCTCGCCGCCTCCATGTACGCCGCCGACATCACCGGCAAGTGGACCGGCAAAATGGAGACCCCCAACGGCTCCCGCGACGTCAACATGGCATTCAAAGCCGATGGCGCCGCCCTCACCGGCTCCGTCTCCGGCCGCAACGGCGACACCCCCATCGAAAACGGCAAAATCGACGGCGACTCCATCAAGCTCAACTACAAAATGCGCGACAACGACGTCGAACTCACCCTCAAACGCGCCAACTAAGCCCCAGGACTGGTAGTCCCGGTACAATCCGGGACTACCTTTCCCCAAAAAGTCATACTTCCGCAATACATCCATACGCCGCCCCAAGCTACAATGAGTCCTATTTACCGATATGAGACTCCTCTCCGCCCTCTTCACCTCCCTCCTCCTCTCCTCCTCCCTCTTCGCCCAACTCCGCATCAGCCAAGCCTACGGCGGCGGCGGTAACACCGGCTCCACCTACCGCAACGACTTCATCGAAATCTTCAACGCCGGCGCCTCCGCCGCCAGCACCGCCGGCATGTCCGTCCAGTACGCCGCCGCCACCGGCACCACCTGGCAGGTCACAATCCTCCCCACCGTCTCGCTCAACCCCGGCCAGTACTTCCTCATCCAGCAAGCCCAGGGCGCCGGCGGCACCACCAACCTCCCCACCCCTGAAGCCACCGGCACCATCGCCATGTCGGCCACCGCCGGCAAGGTCGCCCTCGTCACCTCCACCACCGCCCTCACCGGCGCCTGCCCCACCGCCGGCGTTGTCGATTTCCTCGGCTTCGGCTCCGCCACCAACTGCTCGGAAACCACCCCCACCCCAAACCTCTCCAACACCACATCCGCCATCCGCAACACCGCCGGCTGTACCGATACCGGCAGCAATCTGGCCGACTTCACCGCCGCTCTCCCCACCCCCCGCAACACCGTCACCTCCGTCAACCCCTGCGGCGGCAGCTCCACCCCCCTCCTCTCCATCAACGACGTCTCCCAGGCCGAAGGCACCTCCGGCGGCACCACCTTCACCTTCACCGTCTCCCTCAGCGCTCCCGCCCCCGCCGGCGGCGTCACGTTCGACATCGCCACCGCCGATGGCACCGCCACAACCGCCAATAGCGATTACGTCGCCCGCTCCCTCACCTCCCAGGCCATCTTCGCCACCAACACCACCTTCACCTTCGCCGTCACCGTCAATGGCGACACCAACGTCGAAGCCACCGAAAACTTCCTCGTCAATATCACCAACGTCACCGGCGCCACCCTCTCCGACGGCCAGGGTCAGGGCACCATCCAGAACGACGATTTCTCCCTCATCTCCATCGCCAACATCCAGGGCTCCGGGCTCACGTCCGGCCTCGTCGGCCAGACCGTCGCCACCCAGGGCATCGTCACCGCCCTCGCCTCCAACGGCTACTACCTCCAAACCCCCGACGCTTCTATCGACAACAACATCAACACCTCCGAAGGCATCTTCGTCTTCACCAGTTCCGCCCCCACCGTCACCGTCGGCTCGCTCGTAACCACCACCGGCGCCGTCACCGAATTCCGGCCCTCCACCGACGTCAACGCCCGCACCATCACCGAAATCACCCAGACCGCCGTCCTTACCCAGTCCACCGGCAACCCCCTCCCCGCCCCCGTCAACCTCATCGCCCCCACCACCTACGGCGGCCCCGATCAGCTCGAACGCTTCGAAGGCATGCGCGTCCAGGCCCCCGGCGTCCTCAACGTCGTCGCCCCCACCGGCGGCGGCGTCACCGAATCCACCGCCACCGCCTCTTCCGATGGCGTCCTCTTCGCCGTCTTCCCCTTCACCGCCATCCCCTTCCGCGAACCCGGCATCGAAGTTCTCGACTTCCCCTCCAATAGCGCCACCGCCTGCGCCGCCGGCGCCAACTGCGCCCTCCCCCAGTTCGACGCCAACCCCGAACTCATCCGCCTCGATACCAACGCCATCACCGGCCAAACCGCCATCAACGTCAACACCGGCGCCACCCTCTCCGGCGTCGTCGGCGTCTTGACCTATTCCAACCGCTCCTTCACCATCCTCACCACCCAGGCCCCCACCGTCGGCGGCACACCCCAAAACACCACCTCCCTCATCCCCAACCCCAACTCCATCACCATCGCCGCCATGAACGTCGAACGCTTCTTCGATTTCACCAACGACCCTGGAATCGGCGAACCCGTCCTCACCCCCGCCGCCTTCGACGGCCGCCTCAAGAAGGTCTCCCTCGCCGTCCGCACGCTCCTCAATAATCCCGACATCATCGGCCTCGAAGAGGTCGAAAACCTCACCACCCTTGGCCTCATCGCCGATAGAATCAGGTCCGACGGCGGCGCCAACTACACCCCCTACCTCGTCGAAGGCAATGACCAGGGCGGCATCGACGTCGGCTTCCTCGTCCGTGCCGACCGCGTCTCCGTCACCTCCGTCACCCAACTCGGCGCCACCCTCACCTACCTCAGCCCCTGCACCAACACCCAGGAACTCCTCAACGATCGCCCCACCCTCCGCCTCCGCGCCACCGCCATCACCGGCGGCAACTCCTACTCCGTCTTCGTCAATCACCTCCGCTCCCTCATCGACGTCGGCGCCACCACCCTCTGCACCCTCTCCACCGACGGTGCCCGCGTCCGCGCCAAGCGCGCCGCCCAGGCCAACTACGTCGCCGGCCTCGTGCAAGACGAACTCACCGCCGACCCCGCCTCCAACATCGTCCTCGTCGGCGACTTCAACGCCTTCGACGTCAACGACGGCTACGTCGACTCCATCAACACCATCATGAGCACCCCCGCCCCCGCCACCCAGGTCCTCACCGCCACCGCCGACCCCGCCTACGCTCCCCTCACCAATCTCGTCTCTCTCCTCCCCGCCGCCCAACGCTACTCCTACATCTTCGCCGGCAACCACCAGACCATCGATCACGCCCTCATGAATCCCGCCGCCAAGTCCCTCTTCATGGGCGGCGGCTACCTCCGCATCAACGCCGACTTCAACGAAGCCACCTACCGCGGTAACTTCAACACCCCCGAACGCTACTCCGATCACGACCCCGTCTTCGTCCGCCTCGCCAACGGCTTCAACCTCACCCCCCAGTTCGGCGTCACCAAAACCATCGTCGCCTTCAACCGCGGCACCCGCCTCTACAGCTCCATCATCAGCCTGACCAACAACTCCGGCGACACCATCGCCGGAGCCAACCAACTCGCCATCACCGAACTGCCCCCCGGCGTCGCCCTGGTCAATGCTAACTTCCCCACCCCCGCCGGCGGCACGTTCACACTGCCCAATACCATCGCCCCCGGCCAAACCGTCTCCGTCACCATGCAGTTCACCATGGACGTCTCCAAACCCCTCACCTACAACGCCGCCGTCTTCTCCACCCCCATCGCACAGTAGTCCGTCGCACTTAGGGACTACCTCTACCGAATTTGTCCTCTACCGCTAAATCTCGGATTTACGGAAAGGGACAAATTCGGTAGGCAAAGTGACCAGCCAGCAACAGCCGGAACCCTAAGTTACTAAGTTTCAGATTTCCCCGATCATTTACTTGTACCGTCCGAAAAGAACGGTAGGAGTAAGATCCGGTGAAACTGAATTTATATACCCCCGCCCTATTATTGGTCCTAGTCCTCCCCTCCCTCCCGGCCCAGATCTCCATCATTCCCGATGCCGATGCCGACGGTCACACCGTCGCCCTCCCCGACACCCATCAGCTCCACTTCCACGCCCCCGGCGCCGCTGGCGTCCAGGTGTTTATTGAGGAGCTCCGCCTCCCTCCCGGCGCCCGCCTCATCCTCCGTGCTCTCTCCGAATCCGGCGAACCCGGCGCCATCACCGCCATCTACGAAAACGTCGGCCCGCTCCACGGCAACCCCTTCTGGTCAGACGCCGTCCCCGGCCCCGCCGCCCTGGTCGAACTCGATTTTCCCGGTCCCGCCCCCTTCGCCAATCCATTCCTCGTCACCAAACTCCGCCACCTCACGCCAGCGGGCCTCGAAAGGCTCACCCGCCCCGCGCCTGCCACTGAAATCGGCGCCGCCGGTAAGACCGTCTTCCGCGGCAACGTCGTCTCCTATCAGGTCCGCAACGGCATGGCCATCTATGATGGCGATATCATTCTCGGCCCAGCCGGCACCATCAAACCCGTCTCCGAAAAGGAGCTCGCCGCCCAGCGTGAAAGCATCGGCATGACCAGCACCTACTACCGCTGGCCCGCCGGTGTCGTCCCCTTCGAAATCGATCCCGCCCTCCCCAACCAAACCCGCATCACCAACGCCGTCGATCATTGGAACACCCGCCTCGCCGGCAGCCTCACCATCCGCCCCCGCAACGGCGAAGCCAACTATATCCGCTTCACCAACTCCCCCAATAACGGCGAGTGCTGGTCTTATATCGGCAACATCCGCGTCGCCGGTCAAATCATCATGCTCGGCTCCTACTGCGGCACCGGCGCCGTCATTCATGAAATCGGCCACGCCATCGGTCTCTTCCACGAACAGACCCGCGAAGATCGCGACACATATATCCGAGTCAATTACGCGAATATTGCCGCCGGCATGGCGGGTAACTTCGACAAAGCACCCACCATAAGTGATGATATCGGCGCCTACGACTACGGCTCCATCATGCACTACAGCGCCTACGCCTTTTCCACCAACGGCCAACCGACCATTGAGACCATCCCCGCCGGCATCGCCATCGGCCAGCAGTCGGCCCTTTCGGCCGGCGATATTGCCGGCGCCCGCACCCTCTATCCCGCCGTCCCCACCGTAACGTCGCTCGAAGCTACCTTCCCCTTCACCGTCCGCAACACCAACGGCGCCACCGACACCGCCCGCGTCTACTTCCAGGTCTACACCTCCTCTGCCGTTCCGGCCAACACCTGCCACGGCTTCTACGATCGCGCCTCGAACCAGTTCTACCTGTACAACGACGCGCTCTCCACCCTCATGGGCCCCACCGGCACGCTCCAAAACTCGCAGTGCCGCATCAACGCCTCCACCGTCACCACGGCCGGCACGGATTTGACCATCACCCTCCGCGTCACCCTCTACGGCGCCTACGCCTCCACCAGCAAGAACCTCTACATCTGGGCCACCTCCAATACCAACTCCGGCGTCACCTCCGGCTGGCAGCAGGCGGGCGCCTGGAACCCCGTCGCCCAGCCGCCTTCGCTCGCCGCCGCCGCCCCATCCGCCTCCACCGCCGCCACCCAGTCGTTCACGCTCACCGGCCGCGACGCCAACGGCTCCGGCGACTTGCAGCGCTTCTACTTCCTCGTCGCCACCAACACCAGCGTGCCCACCGGCGGCTGCCACGGCTTCTACGACCGGCCCGCTAACGCGCTCTACCTCTACAACGACTCGCTCTCCGCCCTCGCCGGTCCGCTCACCCCCGGCACGGCGTCCTCCATCCAAAACGGCCAATGCCGTCTCAACGGCGCGGCCAGCTCGGTCTCCTACGGCCCCACCGACATCATTCTCACGCTCAACATCACCCGCCAGGGCAGCTTCTCCACCGGCGCCAAGAATCTCTATATCTGGGTCACCGACACCCCCGGCACCGGCTCCGGCTGGCAGCAAGCCTCCACCTGGACCCTCGCCTCCGGCAACCAGCCGCCCACCCTCGCCTCGGCGGCCCCCACCGCCGCCACCGCCGCCACTCAGACCTTCACCCTCACCGCCCGCGACCCTGATGGAGCCACAAACCTCCAGCGCATCTACTTCCTCATCAATTCCAACACCACCATCCCCACCGGCGGATGCCACGGCCTCTACGACCGGGCCAGCAACGCCGTCTTCCTCTACAACGACGGGCTCAACAGCATCTCCGGCCTCCTCGTCGGCACGGCCAACACCATTCAAAACAGCCAGTGCCGCATCAACGGCGCCGCCACCACCGTCACCACCTCCGGCACCGATCTCATTCTCAATCTCAACATCACCCGCCAGGGCGGCTACGCTACCGGCGCAAAAACCCTCTACACCTGGGTCACCGATAACGACAACAACGGCAGCGGCTGGCAGCAAGCCGCCACCTGGACCCTCGCCGGCGCCACCAACCAGGTCCCCACGCTCGTCTCCTCGGTCCTCAACAGCTCCACCTACACCATCACCGCCCGCGACGCCGACGGCGCCACCGACTTGCAGCGCATCTACTTCCTGTTGAACAGCAACACGTCCATCCCCACCGGAAGCTGCCACGGCGTCTGGGACCGCGCCACCAACGCCATCTACCTGTACAACGACGCGCTCACCGCCATCAGCGCCTTCGTCATCGGCACCGGCACGAACATCCAAAACAGCCAGTGCCGCATCAACGCCGCCTCCACCTCCGTCACATCCTCCGGCACCGACACCATCCTGAACCTCAGCATCACCCGCCAGGGCAGCTACATCACCGGCACACGCAACCGCTACCTCTGGCTAACCGACTCCGCCAACAACAACACCGGTTGGCTCCAATAGCCCAAGAAGCAAAGGAGGAGCAAGCCAAGGGAGAGAAAGTATAGGCAGAGGAGACTATCAGCCCCAGACCGTCCAGAGCAACGATCGGGTAGCGGTAGGGACGGATCTCACGACCCGCCCCCCGCACAGATCCGTACGAGCGGCACTACCGCATACGGCTCCTACCTCGGATAATTGGCGCCGGATCGCTCCGGCGCACACCG
>JBIKOG010000009.1:0-79196 GCA_044358225.1 Bryobacteraceae bacterium
AATAAATTCCGTGATTTTCTGGCCGTTAACTTCTACTGATCCGGCTTTCACCAGCCGGTTGGCGTCGCTGGTGGACGCGGCGATGCCGGCCTTTGCCAGCACTTTGTCGATTCGCAAAGAAGGCTCTGTGATCGAGACCGTCTCAATATCGGCGGGGACTTCCCCGCCGGCCACCACGCGGACCCACTCCGAGGCGGCGCGTTCGGCGTCGGCACGGGAGTGGAAGTCGGCGATGATGAGCTTGGCCAGCTCCATCTTGGTTTCTTTGGGGTGGGCTTTCTTATACTGCTGAATTTCGATAAGGGTCTTATCGGTCAGCAACTCAAAATACCGGAACATCAAATCGTCGCCGATCGACATTAATTTCCGGAACATCTCCTCGGGCGATTCGGTGATACCGACATAATTGCCTTTGGATTTGGACATTTTCTCGACGCCATCGAGGCCTTCGAGGAGCGGGACAGTGGCCACGATTTGCGGCGGCTGGCCGAACGATTTTTGCAGCTCGCGGCCGACCAGGAGGTTGAACTTTTGGTCGTTGCCGCCGAGTTCGACATCGGCCTTGAGGGCAACCGAGTCGTACCCCTGGGCGAGGG
The DNA here is from genome assembly GCA_044358225.1 of Bryobacteraceae bacterium. Classification (GTDB taxonomy): domain Bacteria; phylum Acidobacteriota; class Terriglobia; order Bryobacterales; family Bryobacteraceae. The sequence goes on from JBIKOG010000009.1 coordinate 597, forward strand.
GGTAGAGGAATTCGTGAACGGAGATGGGAGTGTGATCGGCGTAGCGCTTGGCGAAGTCGTCCCGTTCGAGGATGCGGGCCACGGTGTAGTGGGAGCAGAGGCGGATGACGTCTTCGAACTTCATGCCTTCGAGCCAGCGGGAGTTGAAGTTGACTTCCGTCTTTTCGGGGTCGAGGATTTTGAAGACCTGGGATTTGTAGGTCTCGGCGTTGCGATCGATGTCTTCGCGGGAGAGCGGGGGACGGGTGAGGTTGCGGCCGGTGGGGTCGCCAATGAGGCCGGTCATGTCGCCGATCAGGAAGATGACCTGGTGGCCGAGGTCCTGGAAGTGCTTCATCTTCCGGAGCAATACGGTATGGCCCAGATGGAGATCGGGGGCGGTGGGGTCGAACCCAGCCTTCACACGCAACGGGCGGCCCAGTTTGAGCCGCTCTCGGAGATCTTCTTCCCGGATCATTTCCGAGAAGCCTTTGCGAAGGTAGGTGACCTGTTCGTCGATAGAAATCGCAGTCACTTCCAACCATTATTGCGCACTAGGGCGACACTCCCCATTTTGCTGGTGTATTTCGCCCCGGATTTGCGCGGTTGGTCCCTTTGCGAGAACGAATGGCGGGGTGGGGCGTATTGCCGGGTATGTGGTACTTAACGGTTCTGACGATGCTGGCGTTTTCTCCGCTGATGGCGGCGGAGTTGGAAGAGTGGCGACGGAGCGAGGATTGGGAGGTGGCGCTGGGCCAGGCGGCCGAACTGGCTCGGGCGCGGCGGTTTGCGGAGGCGGGGCCACTGTTTCAGAATTTGACGGCGGCGGCGGAGCGGTTTCAGTTCCCGCTATTGATGAAGGCCAAGTGCCTGAACAATTACGGGGCGATGCTGTTGGCGAGTGGGCAGTTTGCCGAGGCGGAGAAGAGGTACCGGGAGGCGGTGCGGGCGTGGGCGGGAGCGACGGGGGAGGAGAGCGATGAGACGGCGACGACGTTGAATAACTTGGGCGAGTTGTACCGGCAGATGGGGCGGTTTGCGGAGGCCGAGGAGGCGTTGCGGCATTCGTTGGCGATCCGGGAGGGGTTGGGGAAGAAGAACGAGTTGCGGGTGGCCGGGGCGTTAAACAATCTGGGCGCGGTGCAGCGGGAGGCGGGGCGGCTGCGGGAGGCGGCGGCCAGTTTTGAGCGGGCGTTGGAGCTGAGGCGGCGCCTGGGGGACGGGGGCGTGGCGAAGACGTTGAACAATTTGGGGTCGGTACGGCAGGCGATGGGGGATGAGGTGGCGGCGGAGGCGTTGTACCTGGAAGCGGAGGCGATGATGGCGGGGCGGCCGGGGGAAGAGTTGGCGAGCGTGTGGAACAACATCGGCACGCTGCACCGGATGACGAAGCGGATGGCGAGTGCGGAGGTGTACTTGCGGAAGGCGAGTGCGCTGTGGGAGAAGACGCTGGGCGAGGAGCATCCGTCGGTGGCGGCGGGGTGGAACAACCTGGCGGAACTGCTGATAACGATGGGGCGCAGTGGGGAGGCCGAACCGCTGCTGCGGCGGGCGATTGGGGTGATGGAGCGGACGCAGGCGCGGGGATTGGCGGAGATGGTGGACAATTTGGGCGTGCTGTTTTTGCAGCAGGAGAAGGGGGTAGGGGCGGAGGCGTTGTTCCGGCGGGTGGTGGCGTTGCGGACAGCGGCGTTGGGGCGGGAACACCGGGCGACGTTGGAGGCGATGCACCATTTGGGCCAGGCGCTGGGGATGCAGAAGCGGTATACGGAGGCCGAGCGGGTGCTACTGGAAGAACTCACGATTGTGGAGGCGAACCGGATGCAGCGGAGCGCGCAGCATGGGCATGTGCTGGCGGAGTTGGCGCTGGTGCAGTTTGCACAGCGGCGGTTGGCGGAGGGGGAGCGGTATTTGGAGGCGGTGAGCGCGTTTGCGACGGAGTTGCCGGCGGTGCAGCAGGCGGGGGTGGCGGAGTTGTACAAGGCCTACGCGGGGTTGCTGCGTGGGGTGAAGCGGAACCGGGATGCCGCACGGATTGAGGGGCGGGCGAATTCGTTGATGGCGCCTTCGCGGTAGCGGGCACTTACAGGGGCTGGAATGGATCGCGCCTGGGGACACCCGGCCTGCGGCCCTCGAGTGTCCCCGTGGGTGGCGGGTGGTCCGGAAGTGGCCACGCCGTCCCACAAGCGGACACCCCGCGCCGCTATCCCGGCGTGGGGGTCCTGCGTTAAAGTGAGTGATCAGAAGCAGTTACGCGTTTAATGGGGATTGGCCGCGCAGTTGCGATAGAGGGGATAGGAAAACATCATGGACGTACCTCGCGAGGGAGCAGCAAAAAAACGATTGATCCGGCGGATTGTGGCCGTGGTGATGATTCTGGCGGCGGCGGGCGGGATCAGCGTCTGGCTGGGCAAGTTGCAGCCGGCGGCCGTTTCGGTGGACTTCTCCACCGTGTGGCCGGACACAGTGAAGCGCGGGCCGATGCTGCGGAATGTGCGCGGGATGGGCACGCTGGTGCCGGAAGAGATTCTGTTTGTGCCCGCGATTTCGGAAGGCCGCGTGGAGAAGATTCACATGCGGGCCGGCGCTATTGTGAAGGCCGATACAGTACTGCTGGAGCTGAGCAATCCGGAGTTGCAACTGGCGGCGTTTGACGCCGAGTGGCAGGTGAAGGCGGCCGCTGCGACGTACCGGGATTTGAAGGTGAAGCTGGAATCGCAGCGTTTGGACCAGGTGTCCAATGCGGCGCGGGTTTCGAGCGAGTTCAGCCAGGCAAAGCTGCAGGCGGACCGGGACGAGGCGTTGATCAAGCTGGGATTGAAGTCCGATCTGGAGTACCGGTTGACGAAGGCCAAGGCCGATGAGTTGGCCGGGCGGACGAAGATTGAAAACCAGCGGGTGTCGAATTTTGCGGAGTCGGTGGAGGCGCAACTCGCGGCGCAGACGGTGCAGATTGAAAAGTTGAAAGCCGCCTGGGAGTTGAAGAAACAGCAGGTGCAGCAGTTGAAGGTACGGGCCGGAGCGGCGGGTGTGTTGCAGCAGATGGCGGTGGAAGTGGGCCAGAAAGTGCTGCCGGGGGCGGTGCTGGCGAAGGTGGCGCAGCCGACGAAGTTGAAGGCGGAACTGAAGATCGCCGAGACGCAGACGAAGGACATTCTGATTGGCCAGGCGGCGACGATCGACACGCGGAATGGGTTGATTCCGGGGCATGTGTCGCGCATCGATCCGGCGGCGATCAACGGCACGGTGACGGTGGACGTGAAGCTGGACGGGGCGTTGCCGGCGGGCGCGCGGCCGGACCTGAGCGTGGATGGAACGGTGGACCTGGAGAGGATTGCCGATGTTGTTTTCGTGGGCCGGCCGGTGTATGGGCAGCCAAACAGCACGATCACGTTGTTCAAACTGGTGCCGGGGACCGATGAGGCCGTGCGGGTGCCGGTGAAGCTGGGACGGGCGTCGGTGAACCACATTGAAGTTGTGGAAGGGCTGAGCGTTGGGGACACGGTGCTGCTCTCCGACATGTCGCAGCACGATTCGCAGAATCGCATCAAGTTGAAGAAATAGGGGACAGGGATTCATATGAGCGACGCTCTTCTGGTGATGGACGGCGTGACGAAGGTATTCACGACCGATGAAGTGGAAACGCATGCGCTGGCGGGGATTCACCTGAATTTGAAGCGCGGGGAGTACGTGTCGATTTCGGGGCCGTCGGGGTGCGGGAAGTCGACGCTGCTGGCGATTCTGGGATTGCTGGATTCGCCGAGCGGGGGCTCCTACACATTGAACGGGCGGGCGGTGCAGGATTTGAAGCTGGCCGAGCGGGCGCGGATCCGGAACCGGGAGATCGGGTTCATCTTCCAGGCGTTCAATTTGATTGGCGATTTGACGGTGTACGAGAACGTGGAACTGCCGTTGACGTATCGCGGAATGAGCGGGGCGGAGCGGAAGAAGCGGGTGCTGGAAGCTTTGGAACGCGTGGGCATGAGCCACCGGATCAAGCACTATCCGTCGCAGCTATCCGGCGGTCAGCAGCAGCGGGTGGCCGTGGCGCGGGCGTTGGCCGGGGATCCATCGATCCTGCTGGCGGACGAGCCGACGGGTAATTTGGATTCGCAGAACGGCGAGCAGGTGATGGACCTGTTGCGCGAACTGCACCGGGGCGGGGCGACGATTTGCATGGTGACGCACGACCCGCGGTATGCCAAGTATGCCGACCGGGAGATCCACCTGTTCGACGGGCGGATTGTGGAAGAGTCCCGGGAAGCGCCGGCGGCATGAGCCCGCTGGTTCAGTTGCGCGGGGTGGAGAAGTACTTCGAACACGGGGTGTCGCGAACCTATGTTTTGCGGCAGGTGAACCTGGATATTGCGGCGGGTGATTTTGTGTCGATTATGGGGCCATCGGGGGCCGGGAAATCGACGCTGCTACACATTCTGGGGATGCACGACGCTACGTGGCGAGGGGAGTATTTCCTGATGGGCCGGCCAATTCACTCCATGGGGAAGAAGGACCGGATGGAGGTGTACAAGACGCATTTTGGCTTTGTTTTCCAAAGTTACCATCTGCTGGACAGTTTGACGGTTTATGAAAATCTGGAAGTGCCGCTGACGTACCGGAATATCAAACGGAGCGAGCGGGAGAGCATTGTGGCCGACGTGCTGGACCGGTTCCAGATGGTGGGCAAAAAGGACCTGTTTCCGAACCAGCTTTCCGGCGGGCAGCAGCAATTGGTGGGCATTGCGCGGGCGGTGGTGAGCAATCCGCAGATCATCCTGGCCGATGAGCCGACGGGGAACCTGCATTCGTCGCAGGGCGAGGAGATCATGCAGATGTTCAAGAAGCTGAACAGCGAGGGCACGACGATCATCCAGGTGACGCACAACGAGAAGAATGCCGCGCATGGGAATCGGATTATTCAGTTGCGCGATGGGTGGGTGGAGACCCAATAGATTTCCCGCGACTTTCCCCTATGCCGGTGCGCCCTCGGTGGCACACCGGCTTTTTTTGTAACTACGGGCGGGACGGTTCGTAAGAAAGACTGAGAGCAGACTTGTTGTTGAGCGATACGGACGAGCAACTGATGGCGGCGGTCCAGGGCGGGGATAACCCGGCACTGGGCGAGCTGTTTCGCCGTCATCACGCGGCGCTGTATCGGTATTTTTTGCGGATGTCGGGGAGCGCAGCACTGAGTGAAGACCTGGCGCAGGACGTGTTTCTGCGGATGTTGCGCAAGAGTGAAACGTGGCAGAGAGAGGCGAAGTTTTCGAGCTGGATGTACCGGATCGCACACAACGCCTTTATCGACCACACACGGAAGAGCAAATGGGAGACCGCGATGCCGGAGAAGTGGGACATGGCCGCGCCGGCCGGGCGGCAGTTGGAGCAGGACCAGGAGCACGCGATGCTGCACCGGGCGCTGATGGCGCTGCCGGCCGATAAGCGGGAGTTGCTGGTGCTGAGCCGGTTCCAGGGGTTGAAGTATGAGCAGATTGGCGAGTTGTTGGGTGTGGAGACAAATACAGTGAAAGTACGGGTATTCCGGGCGCTGGGGCAGTTGCGGGAGATTTACGAGCGGATTTCGGGAGAGCCGGGACTGGCCGCGATGGGCGGGAGGAGCTAGCGATGACGTGTTCGGAATTTGCGGTTGATATTGCGGATACGCTGGCTGGGTCGGCCACGGCGGCGGCGCGAGCGCGGGCGGAGGGGCACATGGCTGGTTGCGCTTCGTGCCGGGCGAATGCGGCGTTGTGGGAGGCGATGGGGGAGATGCCGGAGGCCTTGCCCGCTGCCGATTTGCCGGCGCGGTTTGAGCGGCGGATTGCGCCGCGGCCCTCGGCGCCGCGATGGGCGTGGGGCGCGGTGGCGGTGCTGGTGGGCGTGTTGAGCTTCGTGGCGGGGAGATATACGGCGCCGAGGACGGAGGCCGATATTGCGAGTTTGCGGGGCGAGGTGAGGAGTTTGCGGGAGGTGGTGGCGCTGTCGTTGTTGGACCAGCAATCGGCCAGTGAGCGGCTGCGAGGGATCCGGTACAGCGCGGCGCTGGAGGGGACGGACCCGGAGGTGGTGGACGCGTTGTCGCGGACGCTATCGAACGATTCAAGTGTGGATGTACGGCTGGCGGCGGCGGAGGCGTTGCGGCGGTTTCCGTTGCCGGTGGCGGCACGGGAGTCGGCTTGGAAATTATTGGAACAGGATGATTCGCCGCTGGTGCAGATTGCGGTGATCGATCTGCTGGCGGCGGGGAAAGACCCCGGGGCGCGGGCGCGGCTGGAGAAGTTGCGGGACCGGGCGGGGCTGGATGCGAATGTACGGGATTACCTGCAAGCGCTGCTCTCAAATCAACGCAAACAAGGGAATCAATATCAATGAGACAGATCATTTTGCTGGTGGCCGCGGTGGCGGCGTGGAGCGCGGAAGAGTCTTCGCGGACGATTGAAAAGACGGTGCCGCTGGGGGCGAATGGGAGCCTGGCGGTGTGCGGGATGAATGGCCCGGTACGCGTGACGGCGGGCGATGGGAACGACGTCCGGTTCACGGTGCGAGAGCGGATTTCGGCGCCCACGCGGGAACGGCTAGAGGAGCTGAAGAAGGAGGTGGATTTTGTGATCGCGGCGGAGGCGGGCGCGGTGCGGGCCGTGGGGGGGGGGCCGGGAGTGCGGACGGCGGGAGGAGCAGCCCCGGCGGCGTTGGGAGTGGAACGAGGCGAAGGTAGAGCATGAGGTAAATGTGGTGGCGCCGCGCGGAGCGCGGTTGGAAATTCGCACGGTGAATGGCGGGATTGAAGTGACGGGGACGACGGGCGCTTATGTGGTGATGACGGTGAACGGGGGGATCAAGATGACCGATGTGGCGGGGGCGGGCGAGGTGTCGACGGTGAATGGGACCGTTGTCGCGACGTATCAGCAGAACCCTTCGGCGGAGACGAAGTTCCGGACGGTGAACGGGAAGTTGGACCTGTACTTTCAGCCGTCGTTGAGCGCGGATTTCCACGTGAAGACGGTAAATGGGAAGGCGTATACGGACTTCGACATGGCGTCGATTGGCGGCGAGACGACGAAGGGGATGAAAGTGATTCACCGGCGCGGGACGTCGGGCTCGTTGCGGGCGGGGAATGGCGGGCCGAAGATCAGCGCGGAGACTGTAAATGGGTCGATCCTGATTCATTCGCTTGCGAAAGGGCGGCCGTAAGATGCGATTTCTCTTGTTTGCACTTGCAGTTTCGGCGTTTGGGGAACGGATCAACGTTCCGCTGCGGGACCCGGCGCGGCCGGCGCTGGTGAAGGTGTCGACCATTAACGGGAGCATTCAGGTCAAGGCTCATGCGGGCAAGGACGTGGTGATTGAGATGGACGATGCGGCACCGCGGACGCAGCCGGCGCCCAACGGGATGAAGCAGATCCTCAGCGGGATGGGCGGGGTGAACGTGGAGGAGGAGAACAACGTCGTCACGATCAAATCGCCGCAGGGGAACGGGTCGTACGTGGTGCTGGTGCCGGAAAAGAGTTCGGTGCATATCCGGTCCGTAAACGCGAAGGAACTGCGCGTGGAGGGGGTGGAGGGCGAGATCAACGCCGATACGGTGAATGGGGCGATTGTGATTGTGGACGCGTCGGGGCCAGTGGTGGCGCATTCGTTGAACGGGCGGTTGACGGTGAATATGAAGAGCATGCCTGAGGGGAAGCCGATGTCGTTCAGCACGATGAATGGGCGGATTGACGTGACGCTGCCGGCGTCAGCGAAGGCGGAGTTGAAGATCAACAATCAGCGCGGGGATACGTATAGCGACTTTGATTTGGCGGTGACTTCGAGCGTGAGCCGGACAGAATCGAAGCGGGAGAACGGGCCGAAGTACAGGCTGAATCTGGAGCGGATCGTGAGCGCGCAGCTGAATGGCGGCGGGCCGGAGATCTCGATGCGGAGCATGAACGGGACGATTTATATCCGCCGGGCGAAGTAATGTGTGCGGTTCCGAGACAGTTGTCCCGGAAGCGGACAGTGTTCGCGGGGCTGATGCAGGGTTTTGTCCAATGCTACAAACAGCATGCACAATGGAAGTCAGCTTGCAGCGTTTGCAGCTGACTCTCCCGTGAACAAACCAACCAAGCAAACCCGCATCCTTGTTGCCGATGACCAGCCCGATGTTCTGGAGGCGCTGCGCTTCCTGTTGAAGGGCGAAGGGTATCAGATTGAGACAGCCTCTTCGCCGGCCGCGGTGGTGGCGGCACTGGGGATTCGCGAGTTCGATTGCCTGTTAATGGACCTGAACTACACGCGCGATACGACGAGCGGGCAGGAGGGGTTGGACCTGTTGGCGCAGCTGGCGGGGATTGATCCATCGCTGCCGGTGGTTGTGATGACGGCGTGGGGATCGGTGGAGCTGGCCGTGGAGGCAATGCGCCACGGGGCGCGGGATTTTGTGCAGAAACCGTGGGAAAACGCTCGGTTGCTGGCGATTGTGCGGACACAGATTGAACTGGCCGAGGCGCTGCGGAAGAGCGCGCGGCTGGAGGCGGAGAACCGGCTGTTCAACAGCGACGGGCGGCCGACGATGATTGCCGAGTGTGGGGCGATGCAGCCGGTGTTGGATATGATTTCGCGCGTGGGACCGTCGGACGCCAACGTGCTGGTGACGGGCGAGCCGGGGACGGGCAAAGAGGTGGTGGCGCGGACGCTGCACGCGCTGTCGTTGCGGCGGGACAAGCCGATGATTACGGTGAACGCGGGCGGGCTGGCCGAGGGCGTGTTCGAGAGCGAGCTGTTTGGGCATGTGAAGGGCGCGTTTACGGACGCGAAGCTGGACCGGGTGGGACGGTTTGAGCTGGCTGATTCGGGCACGCTGTTTTTGGACGAGATTGCGAACGTGCCGATCAGCCTGCAGACGAAGCTGCTGCGGGTGCTGGAGATTGGGGAGATGGAGCGGGTGGGGTCGTCGAAAACCAAGCGGGTGGACGTGCGGATTATCAGCGCGACGAACGCGAATCTGGACGTGGAGGTCCGGGAGAACCGGTTCCGGCAAGACCTGCTGTTCCGGCTGAACACGATTGAGATTCACCTGCCGCCGTTGCGGGAGCGGAAGGAAGATATTCCGCATCTGGCGAGTTATTTTCTGGCGTCGCACGCGCGGCGGTACCGGAAGAATTTGAACGGGTTCGATACGTCGGCGATGCGCTTGCTGCTGGAGAACGGGTGGCAGGGGAACGTGCGGGAGTTGAACCACGTGATTGAGCGGGCGGTGCTGCTGGCGCAGGGGGATCAGATCCGCGCGGTGGACCTGGCGTTGCGGGCGAACCGGGAATCTTCGGGCCGGTTGGAGGACATGAGCCTGGAGGAAGTGGAGCAGTTCTTGATCAAGAAAGCGCTGGCGAAGAACGATGGGAATGTCAGCCACGCGGCGCGGGTATTGGGGTTGAGCCGCAGCGCGCTGTACCGGCGGCTGGAGCGGTACGGCTTGTAGGATGGAACCCCGGGAGCGGATTTCGCACGAGCGGTATGCGCAACTGCTGGCCCTGGCCGCGGGATTTCCCGCTATCGTCTTTGCGGTTTATGTTTTGTGGACGGGGGATTATCCGCCGAAGGTTTTGTGGACGTTGGGGCTGGTGCTGGGCGGGTCCTGGCTGGGGTTCGCAGCGGCGGTGCGGGAGCGGGTGGCGAGCCCGTTGCGGACGATCGCCAATTTGCTGGAGGCGATGCGGGAGGGCGATTACTCGATCCGGGCAAGGGGCGGGACGGGCGACGATGCGCTGTCGGATGTGATGCAGCAGGTGAACGCGATGGGGTCGACATTGCGGGCGCAGCGGCTGGGGGCGATGGAGGCGACGACGCTGCTGCGGAAGGTGATGGAGGAGATCGACGTTGCGATTTTCGCGTTTGACGAGGCGCGGAAACTGAAGCTATTGAACCGGGCGGCGGAGCGGTTGTTGGCGCTGCCGGCGGAGCGGGCGATTGATCTACCGGCGGCGGAATTGGAGTTGAACACGTTTTTGGATGGGGAGGAATCGAGCACGGTACAACGGGCGTTTCCGGGCGGGTTTGGGCGGTGGGGCATTGCGCGCACATCGTTTCGGGAGGGCGGGCTGCCCCATCAATTACTGGTGATTACTGATCTGACGCGGCCGTTGCGGGAGGAGGAGTTGCAGGCCTGGCAGCGGATTGTGCGCGTGTTGGGGCACGAGTTGAACAACTCGTTGACGCCGATCAAATCGATTGCCGGGTCGCTGGAGACGATCTTGAAGAAGGATCCGCTGCCGGAGGATTGGCACGAGGATATGACGCGAGGGCTGAATATCATTGGGGGACGGGCAGAATCGCTGGCGCGGTTTCTGGGGGCGTACGCGAAGCTGGCGAGACTGCCGCGGCCGACTTTGGCACCGGTGCGCGTGGCGGATTGGCTGCAACGGGGAGCGCGGCTGGAGACACGGGTGCCGATCGTGATTGAAGCGGGGCCGGAGCTAACGGTGCAGGCCGACCGCGATCAACTGGAGCAGGTACTGATCAATTTGCTGCGAAATGCGGCGGATGCCAACGATACCGACGGGGGGCGGATTGTTATAAGATGGCGCTTCGAACGGTGGCAGTTGATCGTTGAGATCCTGGATGATGGACCGGGATTGGCCGCTACCGCCAATTTATTTGTGCCCTTTTTCACGACAAAGCCCGGGGGATCAGGTATCGGGCTCGTATTGTGCCGCCAGATCGTTGAGGCGCATGGCGGTACACTTTCACTCACCAACCGACTGGATGCGCGCGGCTGCGTTGCCCGGCTCCAGTTGCCCTGTCAGCCTATGTAGGAGGTTTCCATGCCTGTGCCCGCAAAGTGGCTACTCCTTCCCTTGCTTTCGATCATCGCGTTAGCGCAGTCGAAAACTTCCGCCGGTGTGCGGGGCATTGTTCAGGATGCGAGCGAAGCGCGCGTTGCGCAGGTCCGCGTGGCGCTGACGAATAGCGCGACAAATGCGCGGTTTGAGACGGTGACGGGTGCCGACGGGTCCTATTTGCTGCCGTTTGTGGTGCCGGGCACGTATCGGGTGGAGGCTGCCAAGGACGGCTTCGCGGCGTGGAAGCGGGAGGGGTTGGAGTTGACGGTGGGCCAGGAAGCGACGCTCGACATTCACCTGGATGTGGCGAGTTCGCAACTGGAGTTGAATGTGACGGCGGAGGTACCGCTGATTGAGTCGCAGCGCACGCAGCAATCGAACACGCTGACACAGGATTCGGTACGGAACCTGCCGATCAACCGGCGCGACTATCTGACGTTTTCGCTGCTGGCGCCGGGTGTGGCCGATTCCAAAGCGCTGGCCGATTCCAACAGCTTTCGCGTGAAGCAGACGCCGGATTCAGGGCTGTCCTTTTACGGCTCCAACGGGCGGGGGAACAGCGTGAACGTGGATGGCGGCGAGGCAAACGACCCGGGCGGCGGCGTGCGGCCGACGGTGAGCCAGGAGGCGGTGCAGGAGTTCCAGGTGAACCGCTCGAACTACTCGGCCGAGCACGGTTCGGCGCGGGGCGGGGTGATCAACATCGTGACGCGTTCGGGGTCGAATCAACTGCATGGATCGGCCTTTGCGTTTTTCCGGCACCAGTCGCTAGACGCGACAGACCCGTTCGCGGTGAACCTGGAAGGCACGGTACTGCGGCGCGTGAAACCGGATTCCGACCGGCAGCAGTTCGGGGGCACCATTGGCGGGCCAATCGCCAAGGACAAGACGTTCTATTTCCTGAGCTACGAACGACTGCGACGGCGGGAGAACCGCACAGTGCCGGTGCTAACGGATCTCTCGATTTTCGGGCCGACACGGGAGCAGGAGGCGATTCTGCAGCGCCTTCCAGCGCCTGCGGCGGCGCAGTTGCGGGGCGCGCTATCGACACCGCCTGCGGTGCAGGAGATGTTCCGCAGGAACAGCGGGATCTTCCCGTTTCAGACGGACGATCACAAGGGGCTGTTTCGCATCGACCATCGCTTCAGCGATGCGAATGCGTTGAGCTTCCGCTATAACGCGACGAACATCTACGACGCCAATGAAGGCGTGGGCGCGCTGGTGGGCCAGTCGCGCGGATACATCCAGTCGTTCCGCGATCACACGGTCTTGCTGAATCACCTGCACTCGTTTTCGCCGGCGGCGGTGAACGAATTCCGCGCGCAGTTTAACCACTATGTGTTGAACACGGCCAGCACGGATCCGCACGGACCGTCGCTCGACATCGCCGGGTTCGGCAGTTTCAATCGCGACCGGTACCTGCCGTCGACGACGCTTTCGCGGCGGAATGAAATTGCCGACAACGTGAGCCTGTTCCGCGGCAAACACGCGTGGAAGTTCGGCGGAAATGTGTTGATCCGCAATGTAACGCAGGATTCGGCGACCTTCATGGCGGGCCGCTTTACGTTCGGCGCGCTGCCCGGTGCACTGGTGAACGCCGCGCTGGCGAGCACCACCATCAACTCACTCCAGGCCTTTAACCTGGGGCTGGCGCAGAGCTACCAGCAGGGCTTCGGGGACCCGATTGTGCGCGGCACGTTTCCTCTTTACGCGGTTTATGCGCAGGATACATGGACGCCCGTCAGCGGGCTGACGCTCAACTACGGCATCCGCTACGAGCGCGACAACCGTAAGCTGCCGCTGCCGACAGACACCAACAACATCGCGCCGCGCCTGGGCTTTTCCTGGGCGCCGGGCAAGGACCGGAAGACGACGATTCGCGGCGGCTACGGCATCTTCTACGCGCCGATCGATTTCCAAATCGACTATGTGGTGCAAGCGTTGAATGAGACCGATGGCAAGCGCCAGATTGCGCAGGTGCTGAGTGTGCTGAACGCGTCAGCGCCCACCGCGCCAAACGGCCCGATCAACATCTTCTCCACGCTGCGGGCGCAGGGCGTGATCGGCATCCCAACGCCGCAGCGGCCGATCACAGCGGGCGACCTCCGCCAGTTCGGCATCAACGTCAGCCAGACCGGGCCGCGACCGCCGTTGACCGTCCTGTTCCGCCCGGCGCCGGATTACGTGAATGGCTATGCGCAACAGTTCAGCTTCGGCATCGAACGGGAAGTTGTGAAAAACCTGGCGTTTTCGGCGAGTTATGTCGGCGTACGCGGACTGCACCTGACTACTTCGCGCGACATCAACCTGCTGCCGGTCCCGGTGAATCCAGCGAAGGGAATTCGCGATTGGGGCCCCTTCGCGGCGAACCCGACGGGCACGGCGTTCTTCGTGAACCCGCTGGTTTTCCAGGAGAATTTGTATGAGTCCAACGCCACCAGCGACTACCACGGAATGATGCTGGAGGCCACGCACCGGATGAGCCGCCGGGCGACGTTCCACGTCAACTACACCTTTGCCAAGGCCATCGACGAGACCACCGATTTCAACTCCGATTTCCAGCCCAACGACCAGACCAACCGGCGCGCGGAGCGGGCGCTTTCGAGCTTCGATCAGCGCCACAAGGTGGTTGTCTATGCCGTGCTGCAGACGCCGGAAAAGGCCAATCGTCTGTGGGCCGACACGCTATTTACGCCCATTTTCCGCTACTCCAGCTCGCGGCCGTTCAACCTGCTGGCCGGCACGGAGCTCAACAACGACCGCCACAACACGACGGACCGCCCCTATTTCGCCGGGCGGAATACGGGCATCGGCCCGGCGTTCGGCGCGTTCGATCTGCGTATTTCGCGTCGCATCCCGGCCGGCGAGAACCGCAAGCTGGAGTTCATGGCCGAGGCGTTCAATCTGTTCAACAACCTGAACTACACGTCGGTGAACAACGTGGTCGGCAACATCAGCGGACCGTTCAACCTGCGCGGCCTCGACGACCGGGGCCCCAGCGAGCCACTCGGCTTCACCGCCGCCGCCGATCCGCGCCGCATTCAACTGGGTGTGCGATTCTCTTTTTAATGCGGCTCTATTTCCTGCTGGCCTGTTCGGTTTTCGCCGACGATCTGTGGTTGCGCAACGGCACGATCTGGACGGCCGACGCGGCGCGGCCGTGGGCCGAGTCGGTACTGATTCGTGGCAACACGATCGCCGCTGTTGGCAGCGACGCGGAGGTGGCCAGACAGGCCAAAGGCGCGCGCGCGATCGACCTTAAAAAGCGCCTGACGATCCCGGGTTTCAACGACGCGCATTTGCATTTTCTGGGCGGGTCGATGGGGTTGACGCAGATCGATTTGACTGGCATCTGCACGATGGAGGCGATGCAGGCGGAGGTGGCGAAATTCGCCAAGGCGCATCCCAACGACAAGTGGCTGAACGGCCGCGGGTGGGAGTACGTCTGCATCCCGCAAGGGCGGTTGCCGAACAAGGCGGAACTGGACAAGGTGGTTCCGGACCGCCCGGTGTTTCTATCCGCCTACGACGGGCACACGGCGTGGGTGAACTCGAAGGCGCTGGAGTTGGCGAAGATCACCCGGGACACCACGTTCACCGGGTTCGGCGAGATCGTCAAAGACCCCAAGACGGGCGAGCCCACGGGAACGTTGAAGGAAGGCGCGATGGGGTTGGTGCGGCGGCTGATCCCGGCGGCGGATCGGAACCAGAAGCTGGCGAGCCTGGAAGCAGGGCTGCGGTTGGCCGCGTCGCTCGGCATAACCAGCGTGCAGAACGCGAATGGCTCGCTGGACGAATTGGAACTGTATGAGGAGCTGAAGAGCCGCAACAAGCTGACGATGCGGGCGGCGTTCGCGATGTCCGTAGGCCCGATGGAAGTGGAGGCCACGCTGCGCGATTACGCGGCGCTGCGCCAGAAATACCCCGGCCCGCTGCTGCGCGTGGGCGCGATCAAGATCATGATGGACGGGGTGATTGAATCCTATACGGCCGCGATGCTGGCACCGTATTCGAACAAGCCTGGCACCAGCGGCAACTCCGCGTGGACGGCCGAACAGTTCGCGAAGACCGTGACCGCCGCCGACTCGCTCGGCCTGCAAATCTTCACCCACGCGATCGGGGACCGCGCCGTGCGAATGGCGCTGGACGGCTATGCGAAGGTATCCCCGGCCAGCCGTCACCGCATCGAACACATCGAAACGATCGACCCGGCGGACATGCCGCGCTTCGCCGCGCTGGGCGTTTTGCCGTCGATGCAGCCGATCCACGCCGACCCGGCGACCATCGAAATCTGGTCGGCCTGCATCGGCCCAGAGCGCACGCGGCGCGGCTTCGCGTGGCGCAGCATCGAAAAGGCGGGCGGCCGGCTGGTGTTCTCCAGCGATTGGCCGGCGTCCATTTCACTGAACCCGATCCGCGGCATCCACAACGCCGTGAACCGCCGCACCATCACCGGCCTGCCGCCGCAGGGCTGGATTCCGGAGGAGCGCGTGAGCGTGGAAACCGCGCTGCGCGCCTACACAGTCAACAGCGCGTACGCAGGCCGGGAGGAAAGCGTCAAAGGCGCGCTTCGCCCCGGATTGCTGGCCGATATCGTGGTGCTGAACCAGAATCTATTCACCATCCCGACGATGGATATTCACAAGACCACGGTAGATGTAACCGTCTTCGACGGCCGGATTATTCATCAGCGCTAAAACATTTCCAATAGAAATTGTTAATAACCCAACTTTCCGCGGCTCGTCCCCGTCATAAAATGGGAAGTTGGAGCGTCTGTTGATACATCTTTTCCTCCCCGCCCTCGCCGCCGCCCCGTCCACACCCGGACTTTGGAGCCTCGTTAGCACGTCGAAGCCGATCTCCATGGCGGTTCTTGCGCTTCTCGTTGTGGCCAGTTGCTACTCCTGGGCCATTATTTTCAGTAAGTGGAGCCGCCTCCGCCGCGCCCAGCAGGAAAATGGCAAATTCCTCCGAGCCTTCCGCAAGGCCAGCGGGTTTGAGGGCATCACCGCCGCCTGCGAACAGTTCCCCGCTGCGCCGCTGGTGACGGTCTATGACTACGGGTACGCCGAAGTGGACCGCCAGGTACGGGGCCGCAAGACGCTGACGAACCGCACGGCGGTGGAGCGCAGCCTGCAGATCGGCGCCGGCGAAGAGATCGCGCGGTTGGAAAAGAACATGAACTGGCTGGCCACCACCGCCGCCATCACGCCCTTCATCGGCCTGTTCGGCACGGTCTGGGGCATCATCGACGCGTTCCAGGCGCTGACCGGCGCGGGCGCGGCCAGCCTGCGCGCCGTCGGCCCCGGCATTGCCGAAGCTCTCATCGCCACCGCCATGGGCCTGTTCGCCGCCATCCCCGCCGCCATTTTCTACAACTACTTCGGCTTCGTCATCCGCGAGCTCAGCGGCCGCATGGAAGACTTCGGCCTGGAATTCATGAACCTCATCGAACGCGTCTACGAAGGGTAACCCATGGCTTTCTCCATGAAACACGGCGGACGCGGGCGGCGCGGTAATTTCGATTCGCTGGCCGAAATCAACATCATCCCGCTGGTCGACGTCGTCCTCGTCCTGTTGATCATCTTCATGCTCACCGCGCACGTGATGGAGTTCGGCCTGGAGGTGGACGTTCCCAAAGTGAAGCAGGTCCGCAACTCCTCGCAGGAGCTCCCCGTCGTCTCCATTTCCAAAGACGGCGAAATGAAGCTGAACGAAAAGGACGTCAACATCAATGAGGTGGGAGACCTGGTGAAGAAGAACTTCCCCGGGCAGAAGGCCGTCTACGTGCGCGCCGACAAGGCCACGCCGTGGGACCCGATCGCGCAGGTGGTAAGCGAACTGGGCCAGGCAAAACTGGACGTCCGCATGGTGACCCAACCCGTCGACGAGGCCGGCCGCCGCCGCTAATGACCACCCCATTCCAACGCGACGAGAACCTGAAGTCGGGCATTGCCTACTCGTTCGTTCTGCATGTGGGTATCGTCGGGTTCGGCATCTTCTGGGGCTACATCAACTTCCGCGCCCAGGACCGCTGGGGCGACCCGAACGCCAATCCTGGCGCGGGTTTCGCCGTCACCCCTGTCGATCGCATTCCCCTCCCCACCCGGACCGCGCGGCCCAATCCGAAGGCCGACGATTCCGAATCGGAAGTGGAGAAGGCTGAGAAAAAGGATCGCGACCGCGACCGTGTGCAGAAGGAGGAGGAGGACGCCATCGCCCTCTCCACCAATCGCAAGCAGCAGAAGCAGCAGCAGGCCTCCAGCCGCTACCAGTACCGTTCCTCAGAAGAACTGCGCAAGAACCAGCTCCGCACCTCCGCCGGCCAGGCGATGTCGAATCCCATGTTCGGCACCGTCGGCGCCGGTGGCGTGGGCGTGGGCACCGGCACGCCGTTCGGAAATCGCTTCGGCGCCTATGCCGATCTGCTCCGCCGCCGCATCTCTGAAAAGTGGCAGACCCACGACGTGGACCGCATCGCGCGCAATGCCCAGGTCGCCATCGTCAATTTCGACATCCTCCGCAACGGCACGGTGCAAAATGTGCGAATCGTGCAATCCAGCGGCGTTCCCACTCTCGACTTTTCGGCGCGCCGCGCCGTCCTTGAAGCATCTCCTCTTCCCGAACTGCCCCGGGAGTTTGAACGCAGTTCGGCCAACGTAGAATTCACCTTCCAACTACAGCGATGAAAAAATTACTTGTCTCCTTTCTCGTTATCGCCGCCGCCGCAATCGCGCAGCCGCGGCCGGATATCACCGGCTCCATCATGGGCACCCAGAAGGCCGTCATCGCCGTGCCCGATATGCGCGGCGCCGGTCGCGCCGAAGCGCTGATGGCCACCGTCAACAGCACCGTCTTCCGCGACCTGGAAGACGCCGCCGTCTTCAAAATGGCGCCGAAGAGCATGTACCCCACCCGCGTGCCGCAGCAGCCCACCGATTTCCGCAAGCCGCTCCAGTACGACCCCAACAATCGCAACGCCGCCCCGTGGCTGCAGGACTGGTCGGACCCGCCCGTCAATGCCGATTACCTCGCCTTCGGCTACGCCGCCGAAAAGGACGGCCAGATCGTCCTCTACGGCTGGCTCTTCAACGTCAAGCAAGCCGACGTATCCGGCGCCCAGGCCTTCGGCAAGCTCTACTTCGGACCCGTCGACGAAGCTGGCGCCCGCAAGGTCGCCCACGAGTTCGCCGCCGACATCCTGAAACACTTCGGCGTCGAGTCCCTCGCCGGCTCAAAAATTTATTTTGTGTCCAACCGCAGCGGCAATAAAGAGATCTGGTCCATGGATTATGACGGCCAGGGACAGAAGCAAATCACCTCCTACAAGTCGATTTCCACCATGCCATCGGTCTCTCCGGACGGCTCGCGCATCGCTTTTACGTCCTGGGCGCTCGGTCAGCCACAAATTTTAGTGCATTCTTTGGAGACCCTCCGGCGCATCCCTTTCCTCAATCCGAGGGCCGGTACGAACCAAAATGCCAGCTACTCTCCCGACAGCAAACAGATTGCATTTTCCTCATCTGCAAGCGGTTTTTCACAGATTTACATGGCTAACGCCGACGGTTCGGGCATCCGCCGCCTCACGAATACCCGGGCCGTTGAAGTGGAGCCAAAGATCAATCCGAAGACCGGCAATGACATAGTTTTTGTATCGGGTAGGGGCGGCGGGTCCCCGCAAGTGTATAGAATGAATAGTGACGGTGCGGATGTTCAGCGCCTGACAACCGGAGAAGGGCAAGCAACGAATCCGTCCTGGAATCCGCAGGGTAGCCATATTGCCTTTGCGTGGACGAGAGGATATGATCCCGGTAACTTCAATATTTTTGTGATGGACGTGAACACACGCGAGTACGTACAGCTCACCAGCGGCGCGGGCCGGAACGAGAACCCTACGTGGGCCCCGGACGGCAAGCATATCGTGTTCTCATCCGACCGCGGCGGGCGCAGCCAAATCTGGTCGATGCTCGCTGATGGCTCCCAACTTCGACAACTGACCTCAGCCGGGATTAACGAAAAACCGGCCTGGTCCAAGTAACATCCGGCGCTCGTCGCCAAGCACTATTCAGTAATTCGACCGAAGCAAAATTTTCCAGGAGGCAGATACCAGGATGACTACCAATAAAGCCAGTGCATTAGCGTTGGCGCTCTGTCTGAGCTTTTTCGCGGCAGGGTGTAAGAAGAAGGTTCCCGCACCCGCACCCCCGCCCGCGGCGAAGACAGAGGCGCCCGCCCCGAAGGTTGTCGCGAAGCCGATCGTGAAGTTCTTCACGGCCGAACCCGCCACGATTGAACGCGGCCAGGCTTCGTCCCTCAAGTGGGAAGTAACCGGTGCGGAAAGCGCCAGCATCAATCAGGGCCTCGGTGTCGTTGGCAACTCGGCCTCCGGCGGCGTTATCGCCGGTAACCGCTCGGTGTTCCCGAGCAACACGACCACCTACACGCTGACCGCCACCAACGCCGGCGGCTCGGTAAGCGAAACGGTGACCGTGAACGTGACCGCTCCGGCGCCCGCTGCCATTAAGGACACCCCCGCGCCCAAGGCCACCTTTGGCGAAGCAATCGCCCGCGAAATCCAGGATGTCTTCTTCGACTTCGACAAGTCCGACATCCGCGAAGACGCCCGCAACGTGCTGACCCAGAACGCCGACAAGCTGAAGACCATCTTCCGCGACTACTCCAGCGGCACCGTCACCATCGAAGGCCATGCCGACGAACGTGGCTCCGCCGAATACAACCTCGGCCTCGGTGACCGCCGCGCCATCGCCGCCAAGGACTTCCTGGTCCAGCTCGGCGTCCCGGCCGACCGTCTCCGCACCCTCTCCTACGGTAAGGAACGGCCGCAGTGCACCGACAACAACGAAGCTTGCTGGCAGAAGAACCGCCGCGACCACTTCACCGGGCAGTAATGCTCGCTAACCAATAACCAGCCACGGGGACGAAGTTCGCTTCGTCCCCGTTCTGTTAGAAGTCCTGATATGAAACAGCCCCTCTTTCTTCTCCCCGTCCTTTTTCTCTCCACCCTCCCCGTCTTCTCCCAGAAGGAAAAGATCGCCGAAATCCAACGCGACATCCTGCTGATGCAGGATCAGATCCGCGCGCTCCAGCGCTCCCAGGATGAAAAAATGGCGGCCATGCAGGTAATGGTTCAGCAGATCCTGGATTCCGCCAATAAGGCCAATACCGCCGTCGCCGTGCTCGACGCTGCCATGCGCGACCGGATGAAGGAGCAGGAACGGCTGCTGGTCGCCCCGGTGGCTGGCCTCGGCGCGAAGGTCGATACGATGTCGAACGACTTCGGCGGCGTCCGCGAATCGATCACCGATCTGTCGTCCCGCATGGGCAAGCTGCAGAATCAGATTGCCGACATCAATAGCGCGGTCAAGCTGATCGCCAACCCGCCCGCACCTCCGCCGAATCCGACGCTGGCGCCCAATGCCGCTAACGCCACCGGCGCCCCGGCTGGCGTCTCCGCCGAAACGCTCTACAACGGCGCCATGCGCGATAAGACGGCCGGCAACTCCGACCTCGCCATCGAGCAGTTCCAGAACTATCTGAAGTGGTTCGGCAACACCGATCTGGCGCCCAACGCGCAGTACTACATCGGCGAAATCAAGTACCTCCGCGGTGACCTCGACGGCGCATTGATGGCCTTCGACACGTTGCTCGAAAAGTACCCCGACAATCCCAAGACCTCCGATGCCATGCTGCAAAAAGGGCGTGCCCTGGTAAAGGCCGGCTTCAAGGCCGAAGCCCGCCAGGAGTTCACGTCGCTGATCAAGAAGTTCCCGAATCACGACAACGCCGCCAAGGCTAAGACCGAACTGGCCTCATTGAACGGCCCGGCTCGGACGCCAGCCCGGCCCGCCACCAAGAAGCGCTAACGGTATGCGTCTGGCCCTGCTCCTGGTATCGGTGGCCCTGTTCGCCGGGGATTATCCCCGCTCGCTCGAAGCCTTCCGCGGAAAGACGCCGAAGCTCGACGGGGTGATCGCGCCCGGCGAATACGCCGATGCCACCTCGTTCACCGGCGTGAAGGACGTGTGGGTTTCGACGTTCTCGAAGGTAACAGACGAGAAGGATCTGGCCGTCACCGGCTATGTGAAGCACGACGGCAAGCGGCTCTACTTCGCCTTCGACGTGACCGACGATGTATTGTACGGCATCGACATTCCGCGCTGGGTGCCGGAGGAGAATCCAAAGACGCACGAGTTGACGCGCGAAGGGTTCCCCTGGTTCGGCGACGAGATGGAGCTGTTGATCAATGCGACGAACAAGTACGCGACGCCGGAGGAGAACGCCGCCGGCAATGGGCAGAGCTGGCAGATGGTGTGCAATCTGACGAAGTCGCGGCTGGGCGGCATTGGCAAGGGCGGGCTGATGGAAGGCGAACCGCGCCGCGAATTGTCGGCGTGGAATACCTATCAGAAATGGATCGTGGACCACGCCATGGATTGCGCCGCCAAGCCCAAGCCCGGCGGCAAAGGCTACGTGATTGAATGGGCCGTCAGCTTCGACCCGTGCCTGGAAGTGAGCCCCGGCGTGTTCTACTCGACAAAGCTGGGGGACCGCGCCATGGGCTTGAATATTGCCCTCGGCGACATTGACGAGAAGGAGCGCGGCAAGGGCAACTTCGCGCATTTCCATCACGAGGATTGGTTCGCCGGCACGCCGCAAGGGCGCACGCGATTGAAGGAATGGGGAACACTGTGGATCCGGACAGCAGCTTTCAGCAAGAAGAACGCGCCCCGCTAGTTACCTACGCCGATGTAGCCGGGCGGCTGGAGTTGTTGCTGACTCATCCGGCGCTGAACGAGGAGCAGGTGAACGCCGGGTGCCATAAGGCGATTGAGATGGGGCTGGCTGCCGTCATCGTGCGCCCGTGCGACGTGGACATGGCCGCGCGAATTCTGGCCGATTCGCCCGTCGCGCTAGCCACCGTCGCGGGCTTCCCCCACGGCAGTTCCAACACCGCCACGAAGCTGTACGAAGGCCGCGACCTGATCCGCCGCGGGGCGAAGGAACTGAACTTCGTCGTGAACTACAGCAAGATGATTTCGCGCCAGTTCAGCCACCAGGAGACGGAGTTGGAGCAGATCGCCGAGAGCTGCGAGGGGGCGGGCGTGATGCTCTCCGTGCTGTTTGAAAGCAGCTACTTTGGCGAGGATCACAAGGTGATCCTGACGAAGATGAGTAAGCGGGTGGGAGCGGCTTTTATCTCAACCAACAACGTCGCCGACGTGCCGCTGTTGAAACGGATTGGCCGCGATTTCATCAAACCCAAACTCACGGGCGCGAACCTCGACCAGTTCAAGGCAGGCTACGCCGCCGGCGCGGAGCGGTTCACGTCGTCGTCGGCGATTCTCATCGCGGCCCAGTGGAAGGCCGAACTCGCAGCGGCAGCCGAAGCGTCTTCCTAGCGGAAGCGGGGGCTGGCAGGAGCCCTCTCCCAGCCCCCCGACGACCCACTCGCCCCACCCACTCGCCCCACCCACTCGCCGACAACCCTCCGGGGACATGGCGGGCAAAAACCCCAACAAAACCACCCCGATCCGACACAATAGCCGTGTCCACCAGACGCGACACAACCCGCAGAAGCGAGGGAAAAAGTCCCCACGAACCGGCCTACCCAACCCCCGAGCCAACCCCCGTCCGAAACGCCTTCCAATCCCGTTCCACCCGCCGCCCATAATCCATAGCGAACTCCACCAACCGCTCCGCCGGCACGCGCCACTCCACCAGCGCATCGCCATTCGCCGCGCCCTTCCGTCCGCTCGCCCGCAGCTGCCCCCACGCCGTGACGGCGCCCAGTGTGGCCGCATACTCCCGGAAGGCTGCATCGGTGGCTCCGGCCACGTCCACGCGGTCCTCGCTCGGCAACAGCTCACGCAACACCCACCCACGGCCATCAAACACGACAGCCTGCAGAAACGCCGGCGGCATGGCCAGCACCAACCCCTGCGCGCCCACAACCCGCTCGGCCTCGTTCTTCCACTTCGGCTGTACCGGCGGCACGCCATACCGCAGCGGCGCGGGCACCGCCGCCTGCTTCATGTCCAGCAAAAACGGATTCCGCTCCGGATCTTCCGCCAACACCACAAACCGTGGCACGCCCAGGCTCCCGTTTCCCGCGATCCGCCGCGCCACATCCACGCACCGAAACTCCGTGCGCTTCTCAAAAAATGTTCGCACCGCGTCCCGGTCTTTCTCCGTCGCCGGCAGCGCCTTCCCATTCTCCACATTGATCCGCCGCTTCCGTTTCTCCAGCACCGTGCGCGTGTTCAAATACTTCGCCGCCGTCCTCGACTCCAAGCCCACAAACAATTCGCGAATGATCCCCGTCGACGTCTCTTCCTCGGTCCAACGCGGCTTGCCATTCGCCAACGCAGCCCCATACGCCCCAGCCACGCGCAGACACAACGCCCGCGCATCTTTGGCCTTGTACTCCCGCTCCTCGCACTCAATCGCCACGCTAACCAGCAGCCGCGCCACATCCCAGGTGGCCGGCCCCAGACAGCCTTCGTCAAAGTCGTTGCAGTCGAAATAGATCAGCCGGTTGTCCGCCCGATAGGTACCAAAATTCTCCAGATGCAAATCCCCGCACAGCCACGCCGCCGGCGCGCGCACCAGGGCTTTGTCGGCAGGCCAATCTTCGTAGAACAGGTGCGCCGTGCCCCGGAAAAACGCCAGCGCATCGCCGGCCATTTTCTTGTACTTCAGCGCCAGCCGCTCCGGATCGCGGCCCTTGTTGTAAGCTTCAACGCGGTCCCAAATCATAGGCCACCTCCGTGAACACTTCTCCACCCATCATCGTCTGTTTCTCGGCAACCAGCCGCCCGCCCAGATGCTCATAAAACCCGCGCGCCGGGTTCACACCCAGCACCCACACAATCACCCGCTCAGCCCCTTGCAACTCCGCCATCACGGCCTCCACCAGCGCCCGCCCCAGCCCCTGTCCCTGCGCCTCTTCCAGCAAATACAACGAGAGCAACTCCCCATTCCCGCCCGAAGCAAACCCGCAGACCTCCCCATCTTCCCCACAGGCGACAAAGATACAAATCGCCGGATCGGCTTCCGCCAACCGGTCCCGCCAAAAGGCATACCGCACAGCCACCGTCCGTTCCGCGATATAGGACGCCGGCAGCAAGCCCGTGTAAGTGGACTCCCAACTGGCCACATGCACCGCCGCCATCGCCGCCGCATCGGCCAACACCGCCCGCCGTGTCCCCGCCATCCCCCCATTCTCCCCCAATTCGGTGCCACTCACTGTTATCCCCCGTAAATCCGGACGCGTGAAAATAAGTGCCAGTGTTTCAACCGCTTCCAAGGATTTTCGCGAGGCCGAAAAAGTGCCCCACCCGCCATACCCCCTCTTTTTTGGATACACTTGCCCCGATATGGAAATCTCCCGCCGCGCGCTGCTGATGGCCCTCGCCGCCAGCGATAACAAACCCATCGACACCCACATCCACCTCTTCGAACCAGCCCGCTTCCCCTACCACCCGGCGGCCACCTACCAGCCGCCCGCCGAGACGCTCGCCCACTACGCCCCTTTCGCCGCCGCCACGCTCAGCCACTCCATCATCGTCCACCCGGAGCCCTACCAGGACGACCACCGCTATCTGGAATACTGCTTTGAAAACGAGCCCCGCAAAGGCTTCTTCAAAGGCACCTGCCTATTCGACGGCCTCGACCCGCAGACGCCCGCGCGCATGGCCGCGTTGACGAAAAAATGGCCCAACCGCATCGTCGCCCTGCGCGTCCACGCCATCGGCAAGGAAGTCAACAAAGCGGGCGCCATCAAAGACCGCGACCTCAGTGATCCGCGGATGGCCCAGACCTGGGCCGCGGCCACGAAGCTGGGCCTGGCGATTCAGATGCACATGACGCCCCAGTGGGCCCCCGCCGTTGGGAAACTTGTGAAGCAGACGCCCGGCGCGCACGTTGTCATCGACCATCTCGCGCGGCACGCCCAAGGCACCGCCGCCGAATACGAAGAGGTGCTGAAGCTCGGCGCCCTGCCCGGTGTCTACATGAAGTTCTCCGGCCTCAACTACAGTTCCAAACAACCGCCCCCGCACGCCGACCTGCAGCCGCTCGCCCGCCGCATCCACGGCGCGTTCGGCGCGGAGAAGATCATCTGGGGCGGCCTCGGCATGAACGCCGCCGATCACGCCAAACAGAAGCAGGCGTTCGAGACCATCTGGTCCTACCTGCCTGAAGCAGCGCGCCAGCAGATCCGCTTCACCAACACGGCCAAGCTCTACCATTTCGCCTGATCCATGAGATACTGAAAGCACCCCGATTAGCAGGGGACTGCATAATTCTGAACACAAGGTCAAATCCGACCGACGTGCCGAAAGGGCGCTCTTACACAGAGCGCCCTTTCTCTTTCCGGAACGGGCATGATAGCGTGCATAGGATGCGCCTCTCCCGCCGCGCCCTCTTCGGCCTTCCCTTCCTCGCCGCCGCCCAGCCGCGGCGCCGCCGTCCCAACGTCATCGTCTTCATGACCGACGACCACGGCGCCTGGGCCACCGGCGCCTACGGCTGCGCCGACATCCACACGCCCAACATCGACGCACTCGCCAGAACCGGCGCCCGGTTCACCCGCGCCTTCGCCTGCACGCCCGTCTGCTCCCCCAGCCGCATGACCTATATGACCGGCGCGGTGCCATCCGCGCATGGAGTGCAGGACTGGCTGGTGCCCGACGATGCCTTCGGCCCCAAGGCCACCGGCTGGCTCGACGGGTTCACCATCTTCCCGGAGGTGCTCGCCAAGGGCGGCTATCAGTGCGGCATGGTCGGCAAATGGCACATGGGCCACGACGACAAGGCGCAGCACGGCTTCTCCTACTGGGCCACGGTGCCGGGCGGTGGAGGGACGTTCAAAAATGCGGTGTACGTCAAGAACGGCGTCACCACGCCCTACCCCGGATTCAAGGAGGACGCCATCGGGGACTTCACCCTGGAGTTCCTGGAAAAGCAAAAACCAGAGGCGCCGTTCTACCTCCATGTGCCGTTCTACGCCCCCCACACCCCCTTCGATTTCCAGCCCGAAGAGGACCGGAAACACTACGACGAGACGAAGCTTTCCTGCTTCCCGGACACCCCGAAACACCCCAATCAGCACCCCGGATTGGGCAAAAATCATGGTCAAAACGCATCAAAAAAAGCGTATTTTTCGCTCATTTCGGGCGCGGATCGCAACATTGGACGCGTTTTACGGTACCTGGAACAGCGCGGATGGCGCGAAAACACCCTCGTCGTCTTCACCGCCGACCAGGGTTGGAACGCCGGGCACCACGGCGTTTGGGGGAAAGGCAACGGTACCTGGCCCTTCAATATGTACGAGGAATCCATTCGCGTACCCATGATCTGGAGCCATCCGGCGGGCATCAAGCCGGGGCAGACGATCACCTCGATGGTGTCTTCGTATGACTTTTTCCCGACTATGGTGGACTACACCGGGCTCACCGCCGCGCCCGATAAACGGCGGGTCGGGCGATCTTACGCCGGCTTCCTGCGGGGCCAGAAGCCGAAGTGGGAAGACAAGTTGTTCTTTGAATACAGCTACGTACGGGGTGTCCGGACCACCACGCGGAAGCTGGTGATCCGCGCCGAGGGGTTCCCGAGCGAGTTCTACGATCTGGAGAAAGACCCCGGCGAAACCAAGAACCGGATCGACGATCCGGCCTACGCCAAGGAGATCAAGGCGCTGCGAGTGGAGATTGAGGGTTGGTTCCAGAAGAATGGCGCGCCGCCGATCGAGGAGTGGACAAAGACCACGAAGCAAAATCTGACGAAGTACGGGCCGTTTCCGGGGCGCAAACAATAGCTATCAACAATTCGGCGGGCTGGCGCGTCTACTGTTTGAGAGGGATTGATAAAATTGTCTATGATGCTCCGTACGCTTGCCTTCGCCTTGACGGCCGCCCTGACCCTGGGTGCGCAGGAAAAGCCCAATCTTTTCAACGCCGCCGCGCCGGATGTGGAGAAGGCGCTCCGCGAACGGGTGTCCGGCTTTTATCAGGCGTATGTGGACGGGAAGTTCCGGTCCGCGGAACAATACGTGGCTGAAGACACCAAGGAACTCCACTACAACCAGGAGAAGACGAAGATCAAAAGCTTTGAGATCGTCACGATTAATTGGGATGACAGCTTCAAGAAGGCGTCGGTAATGACGTTGGTTGGAACGACGATCAGTATGCGCGGGCAGGTGATTCCGGCTAACGCGCCGATGGCGACGCATTGGAAGCTGGAAGATGGTAAGTGGTGCTACTACTTTGATCCCGCGCTTGGGCGCCAGTCGCCGGTCGGCCGTTTGACGCCTGGTCCGGGCAACCGGGGCGGGATGAGCGTGGAAGCGATGATGAAGGATCCCAACATCATCCTGAACCAGATCAAGTTGAACAAAGAGAAGTTCCTGGTGCGGAGCTGGGAAAAGTCGGCCGATTCGCTGGTGATCACCAATGGGATGCCCGGATCGGTGACGCTGAGCTTTCAGACGGAATCGGTCCCGGGTTTAACCTATCGCCTGGAAAAGACGGAGCTGAGCGCGGGGGAATCGGCACAACTGGAGGTCATCTACGACCCGCAGGACCCCTCGGCGAAGCCGACGCTGAAGGCCTCGTTGAAGATCGATCCGTTGGGTAAGACGATCATCATCCCGATTGTTTTCGACATCCCCGAAGAGATCAAGAAACAGCTGCCGAAGCAGTAGTGGCGAATGGCCCGCTGGTTGCTTAAAGACTGGCGGAGGCTACTTTGTTCGTCGTACCACGTAACCAATTGACCGCTCCGGCTTCGTCCCGGACCACCCAGACACAGAGCCGTAGCGCCGCCCAACAGCGCCAAAGAGGGGCGGCTACGGCTTTTTCGCTGCCGCAGGCCGCCACACCTCGGGCGGTGCGCGGACAAGAGACCACAAACGCAGTCCGGGGCAGTCAAAATCCTGTCACCCCGGCCGTCGCAACCGCCAATTCTACGTCAGTATCCGCCAACACAACCGGGAACTTGGAGGCCAGCGGGACCGGGATGCAAAAGCTGTTGGATACCATGGCGTCGTTGGGAATGAGCACCTCGGGGCTGAACATCACCTACAGTGAAGATTTTATTGGCTATCCCGGCGGCGGCTACATGAACAAGCAGATCAATGTAACCGCCGGCGGGAAGACCGAGCGTTTCTCGGCCGATTTAACGGACAGGAACCCGTTTGTCACCGCCTACGAGCTGCAAAGCTATTTCGGTGTAACACCGACGGCGAACGGCGCCAACGGGAACATCCGGCGCTAACCGGTTACGGGGTCACGCCGACCTTGCGGGCGATAGCAAGGAGGACGGAACGGTCCTCCTCGGTGAAGCCGCGGTCGGGTTCCAGCGTGCCTTTCACACGGACAGCGACGATGCTGCCGAAGGGAACGAAGAGTTCCTCGTCGGCACGGAGAGCCCGCAACGGCGGCGGAATTTCCGGCTTGTCGGCACCGGGAACATTGGCCATACCCAGCCCTTTGGGCGGGATATTGACACCGGCGGCCTCGTCCTTGTTGAGCATCATCAGTTCCATGGTCGGGTTGCCTTTGTCGTCGAACAACGGCGAACCGTTGGCCGAGTAGGCAATGACCTGGTCGTAAGTGACATTCCGGCGCGTCGATTCCTTCGCGGCCGGGTCGAACCAGTATTTGGGAGGCCGTGTGCTGTCCCATTTCGGGGGCTCCACGCCGGTCGCCTTCTGGTATTCTTCACGGGTCTGGAAATACGGGAACAGGTACAGCGATTCAATCCCGTACCGAACCTCACCTTGTGCAGACATAATATTTGCACCTCCAGCCATAAAACTAGCAGGCACCTGCACCATAACCGGAAGCAACGATCCCCCTAAGCGATTCAATACAAAGGAGAAATAAATCCAACCTCCCTTGTGACTGACTTTTCCACAGGCGTGTTTTTCGAGGGCTTCGCAGACATCTCGAATGGCCGATGCCGGAGGGGCGCTTGGGGGGCTCGGGGTTTTCCGTAAAACGGCTTGGCCGGCCGGAGCCACGGGGGCACCTCGGGGCGGAGGGCGATCTGTCCGAGGCGGCATACTCCGCGCCAGGGCGGAGTGCCTGCTCCAGCGCGGGCGCCCGCTCGCCTGCCGCGCCCTGGGGCGCGGGTGATAGCCGGAGATGGCAGGTTGTGCGGCCAAATCGCAGGACCAGGCCGGCTGGGATGGCCGACCTAGTCGCGATAGGGTCCTTCTCGGCATGTTCGGGCAGTGCCCGGCTTGCCTGCCTGTTACTGCGGGGTGAGTTCCGGACGCAGGCCGAGCTGTTTCAGACAGCGATCAATCCAAAGCTTGGTCAGCTTTTCCTGGGTGGAGTTCTGGCTGAGACGCTGGCGGAGGCTGGCCCAGTCGACGTGGTCGAGAGACTGGTCCTGGTTGAAACAGGAGAACACAACCGTTTCCTTCCCCGTGTCCGGGTCGCGGTGCAGTTGGAGACACTGCGCGCAGATCTCCTTCATCATGCACTGCATGGGCGAGTTGATGGACCCGATCCCCTGCGGCTTCTTGGCCAGATAGGGAGCCAGGATGCCGTGGCGGGCGCGGGCGACGGCCGCCATCATCCCGTCGGAGCCGATAGCGATCACACGGTCCACATCCTGCAGCTTCAGCGACGAATCGTCGCCTTCGGCGTGGAGAGCACCCTTCCCGTAGGCTTCCATGGCGGCAACGATGTTGCCGACAAAAGCCCGGTCCTGGGCGCGGGTGGGAGTGAAGCCGGGAGCTTCATCGCAACACCAAACGATAACGTCAGCGGCGCGTTCGATCTCTTCGATCTTGTAACGATCCACAGACTTCTTGTAGCCGGCGAAGTAAATCACACTGCTGCCATTGGCGCGGAGCGTCTGGCCGATGGAGAACAACACGGCGTTGCCGAGGCCGCCTCCGACGAGCAGAACCGTCTCCTTGCCGGGCGTCTCCGTTGGCGTGCCGGTGGGTCCCATCAGGACAACCGGCTCGCCTTTGCGGAGCAGCGAGCAGAGATCCGAAGAGCCGCCCATTTCGAGAACGATGGTCGACAGCGTGCCGGCTTCGCGGTCCACGGAGGCGCCGGTGAGGGCGAGTCCTTCCATGGCCAGCACCGTTTCCGGCGTGCGCGGGCAGATGGTTTCGAAGTTCTGCAGGCGGTAGAACTGGCCGGGATTGAACGCCCGGGCGGCGAGCGGGGCCTTCACCACGATCTCCACGATATTCGGCGTGAGGCGAATGACGTCGGAGACAACGGCGCGGAGTTCGCCGTTCAGCTTTTCGATCATCTCCGCCCCGGTGGCGCCTTCCGGCGTACGACGGGCGGCGAGGATGCGGCTGACGACGGGGTAACCCTGTTTGGCGCTGCCGAAGGCCTTCACCACGTTGCCGCTGAACGACGGGTGGAGATCGCCGAAGAAGCTGATGGCGCGGCCATCGGCACGGAGCGAGGTCAACACGCGCACATCGTTCGGCTTGGCGACGCGTTCCGGCTTGACCGGATCGCCATTCTCGTCGAGGGCCTGGAAGTACTTGCCGTCCAACATGAAGTTGGTGGCGTCCTCCCGTTCCAAAACGGTATTGGGCTGGGTGCCGGCGGCGACCAGAATGGACTTGGCCGGGAGCACGGCGGTTTCACCGGTGCTGACGAGTTTGTTCTTTTCGGCGTCGAAGGAGAGCTTCGACATAGTGATCGAATAGGCGTGGCCGAAGCGGTCGACGGCGACTTCTTCGGGAGAGAGGCATTCGGCGAAGTGAATCCCTTCTTCGAGCGCCTTGGCGACTTCTTCGTGATTCAGCGTGTAGGACGGCGAATCGATCATCCGGCGACGGTAGGCGAGCGTGACGCCGCCCCAGGACTGGAGGAGCCGCAGATAGACCGGGTTGCGACCTTCGGCGGCGGCCTTGTCGTCCTCGGCGCGAATGGCGCGGGCGTGGGCGAGGAACTCATCGGCGATGATGTTTTCTTCTTCGTTCCAGATGGCGCGGACGGCGGCTTCGGTGTTGGCGGCACAGAGCGCTTCATAGCGCTCCATGAACTTCTTCACCTGGACCGGGTAGTAGGCGAGCGATTCGGTGGCCGTGTCGACAGCGGTCAAACCGCCGCCGATGACGACTGCGGGGAGGCGGAGCTGAAGATTGGCGATGGAGTTGCCGCGGGCGGCGCCGGTCAACTGCAGGGCCATGAGGAAGTCCGACGCCTGGCGGACGCCGCGGGCGAGGCCGTTCTTCATCGGAATGACCGTGGGACGGCCGGCGCCGGCGCAGAGGGCGATGTGGTCGAAACCCAGTTCAAAGGCGCTATCGACAGTGATGGACCCACCGAAGCGGACGCCGCCGAACATGGCGAACGTACGGCGACGCTCGATCAAGAGGCGGATGACCTTGAGGAAGTTCTTGTCCCAGCGAACGGTGATGCCGTATTCGGCGACGCCGCCGAAGCCGGCCATGATGCGGTCGTCGAGCGATTCGTAGATCTCGTGGATCTCGCGAATGGCGCGGAAGGGACGCTTGTTGCCGTAGGCATCGACACCGGAGAGATGTTCCGGGAGGGGTTCGATTTTGAGACCGTCGACGGCGCAGACGGTGTGGCCGTCGTTCAACAGGTGGTGGGCAAGCGAATAGCCGGCCGGGCCGAGGCCGACGACGAGGATCTTGTAACCGGTGTCGGCTTTGGGCAGCGGCCGATTGAAGTTGAGCGGGTTCCAGCGGGTGAGGAGCGAGTAGACTTCGAAGCCCCAGGTGAGGTTAAGAACTTCTTTGAGCGACCGGGTTTCGGCCTGCGGAATGTTGACCGGTTCCTGTTTCTGGAAGACGCAGGACTTCATGCAGTCGTTGCAGATACGGTGGCCGGTGCCGGCGCAGAGCGGGTTATCGATGGTGATGATGCCGAGGGCGCCGACGGTGTTGCCG
This sequence comes from Bryobacteraceae bacterium, assembly GCA_044358225.1. Classification (GTDB taxonomy): domain Bacteria; phylum Acidobacteriota; class Terriglobia; order Bryobacterales; family Bryobacteraceae. The sequence continues at coordinate 32,313 of JBIKOG010000009.1, forward strand.
CGGGTCATCGACAGGTGGAATTCGGAGATTTTCTCTTCGAGCGGGCAGCCGTTCAGGGTGACGCCGAAGTGGGACTTCTTGAACTCGCCGGTCTTCTCGCGGAGGCCGGTGGAGCAGGAGTCCTTACCCTGGTTGTGGCAGTGGATGCAGTAGTTGGCTTCATCGAGGGCGCCGGTCAAATCGGTCCCGGCATCGGTGAGGCCGAAGCCTTCGCGGTGACGCCATTCGTGTTCGGGGAAAACGAACCGGGCGGCGTTGTTTTCGGTGATCGATTCGACGGGGACGAGGTTTTCAAATTCCAGCTTGTGGGGCTTTTTGAAAAGAATGCCGGACTTGTGCTTTTCCTTGCCGGGCTTAGAGTAGTGGGCCCAGGCGGCGTATTTGGCGGCGATGTCCAGGTGGTGGGCGTGGCCGGCGGCGTCATCGAGCCACTTGGTGACGGCGCGGGCATAGGCGAGTTCCGAGAGCGGTTCGCCCATGTAGGTTTCCAGTTCGACCTGGAGGGTGTGGCCGTGGAGGTGCTGGGCGTCGGCTTCCTTGATGGATGTCAGGGCCTTGCGCTGGATAAAGGTGCGCTTGACGGTATAGAGCGGCGCGAGTTCAGCATGCTGATTCTGGAGGGCGCGGATCTCCTTTTGAATCTGGAAGAGTTCGCCGAGGAAGTCTTCCAAGTGGGGCGCGAGGGCGAGGATCAGTTCCGACTCGGCCTTGCGGGCGAGGGCTTTGGGATCCACGCGCGCCGCCAGGAGTTGGGGCAGGAGCGCCGCGTCGCCAGCTTCAAGAAACCGCTGGAAGGCTACGTCGACCTTGGCCAGGCCCTCCGACGTGTAGAGGTCTTCAAAATGCAGGCCAAAGGAGAGAGAAAGATTATCGCCAGACTTCATTGGGTTGTTGGGATGGATGGCGGAGAATGCCGCACCAACCTACTATTTTGCCACGTTCGCGCCAACTCTGACGGCGCAGACAGGGATAATGGACGGGAGGAGAGCGTACATGGCACGACTGCAGGGCAAGAATGTACTGATAACGGGCGCGTCGTCGGGGATCGGGCGGGGGATCGCCATCCGGTTCGCGGCGGAGGGCGCCAACGTCGGCATCAACTATATCGGCGGGCCGGAGGGGGCCGAGGAGACGGCGCGACAGGCGGCGGCGGCGCGGCAGGGCGCGGCGGGCCGGGAGATGATTGTGGCGGCCGATGTTTCGAACGAGGAACAGGTGCAGGCGATGTTTGCCTCGTTCGTGAAGGAGTTTGGCTCGATCGACGTGTTGATCAACAACGCCGGGATTCAGAAGCCGGCGGCGTCGCACGAGATGGCGGCGGCGGATTTTGACAAAGTGCTGGCGGTGAATCTGCGTGGACCGTTTTTGTGTTCGAGGGAGGCGCTGCGGCTGTTTCTGCAGCAGGGGCGCGGCGGCGTCATCCTGAATAATTCGTCGGTGCACGAGATCATTCCGAAACCGAAATATTTGAGCTATTCGATTACCAAGGGCGGGATGGAGAACCTGACGAAGACGCTGGCGCTGGAGTATGCCGACCGGGGGATCCGGGTGAACGCGGTGGGGCCGGGCGCGATTGTTACGCCGATCAACGCATCGTGGACCGGGGATGCGAAGGCGCGGGCGGAGGTGGAGAGCCACATTCCGATGGGACGACCGGGTGAGGCGAGCGAAATCGCGGCAGTTTTCGCGTTTTTGGCGTCGGACGAGGCGTCGTATATTACGGGCCAGACGCTGTTTGCCTGCGGCGGGCTGACGCTGTATCCGGAGTTCCGGACGGCCTGGGCGTCGGGCGGGTAAAGGATTTTTTCGCAACCGATTGCGGGGAGCGCGACGTCCATGTTTTATCTCGATCGAGGCCCGATCGAGAGATGACACCTGGAGGAAAAATGCCGGCTCCCCACGCAAATCGCCGCCAGCTCCCGGGCGTGTTCTCCGTCGTCACGTCGCTCGCTTGCTGGTTCCTGTTTTTCTGTTGGCTACTGGGCGTGTACGTCCGTGGCGGCGGATCGCAAGGCTCCAGTTTGGAGATGTAGCTCAACGCGCGGCGGTGAGTGTCCGCGCATCAATGGGACGGAGGCCGCGGAAGGCGGTGACGTCCAAGTGTTTCCCGTCGGTGAGGAAGCGGATCTGGCCGCCGCGGTCCGTCCGCAGGACGCGCACGTTGCGCTGTTCGAGGCGCGCCATGACGTCCGGGTGCGGGTGGCGGTAGAGATTGTCGAGCCCGGCGGAGACGACGGCAAAGGTGGGGCGGGCTTTGTCGAGGAAGTCCGCGGTGGAGGAGGTCCGGCTGCCGTGATGGCCGAGTTTCAAGACGTCGACGGGCGGGACGGCTCCGTCGTCGACGAGGCGCCATTCCACCTCCTTTTCGGCATCACCAGTAAGCAGGAACGACCGGGCGCCGAGGCGAACGGAGAGGACGAGCGAGTCGTTATTGCGGGGGATGACGTCGGGGACGTGATCGGCGAACGGGGCGAGGACGTGGAAGGCGGCGCCGCCGAGTTCAAACTTCTCGCCGGCGAGGCGGGGGACGATTTTAACGCCGTGGGATTCGGCAACGGCGCGTAGGCGTTTCCAGACTTCGGAATCGCCCATGGCGCCGACCCAAAGCTCCTTGGGCTTGAAATTGATGATCAGTGCGGCGAGGCCGCCGCTGTGATCTTCGTGGGCGTGGGTGAGGGCGAGGGCGTCGATGCGCTGGACGGAGCGGGTCCAGAGGTAAGAGGAGATAACGTCTTCGCCGATGTCGAGCTTGGGTTTGGGACGGCCCTTGAAGCCGGGGACGCCGCCGCCATCGACGATGACGGTACGGCCTTCGGGGGTGACGACGAGGACGGAATCGCCCTGGCCGACGTCGACCATGGTGACTTCGAGCTGGCCGGGGGCGACGGCGGGCGGGAATGGGTGGACGACGAGAGTAACGAAGAGAACGCAGACGGCGGCGAAGGCGGCAGTGCGCAGCCGGGAGGGGCGGCGGGCAACCATGGCGAGGACGACGAGAGCGGCGGTGAAGGCGAGGGCGAGCCAGATGGGAGGATCGGGAATGCGCCAATCGGGTTCGAGGCCGGAGAAGAACTCGGCGACGCGGCGGGAGAATTCCAGGAGTATGCCGGCGAGCCATGCGAGGGGACTGAGGTTCGTGAGGACGGCGAGGAAGCCGATGACGACGACGGCGTTCATGACGGGGACGATGAGGACGTTGGCGGCCATGCCGCTGAGGGAGACACGGTGGAAAAAGACGGCCATGGGCAGGGCGAGGGCGACCTGGACGACGGCGGAGAGCATGAAGATTTCGTAGAGGTGGAAGAACGTTTGGACGGCGAGGGCGATGAGGGTGATGCAGTGCTTTTCGGGGATGCGTGTCCAGACGGCGATGGTTTGGGCGAGGAGGCGGGCTTCGACGCGCATGGAGCAGATATGCCAATCGAGATCGACGTCGGTTTGATCGCGGCCGAGTTCGCGGAAACCCATGACAACGGGGCGGGTGTAGGCCTCGAACATGGGGCCGGCGAGGGCGCCGATGGCGAGGACGCTGAGGACGCTGAGGAGGAAGCTGCCTTCGAAGAGCTGGCCGGGATCGAAGAGGAGGAAGCAGAGGACGACGGTGGCGAGTGCGTTGAGAATATGGGTCTGGCGGAACCAAAAGCGGCTGAGGAGGAAGAGAGTGAACCCGCCGGCAGCACGGCCGATGGGGGCAGTCATGCCGCTGGCGCCGGCGTAGGTCCAGGCGGCGAGGAAGGCGAGGACCATCGACAGGGCGGGGCGGCCGGTGGTGTAGCGGAGGAGGATGAGAAGGTAGCCGGCGAGAACGGTGAGGTGGAGGCCGCTGATGACGAGGGCGTGATAGGTGCCGGTGCGGCGGTAGTGTTCGGTCCAAGCTTTTTCCAGGCGGGTGCTTTCGCCGGTGAGGATGGCCTGCATCATGATGGTTTTGTAGGCGTCGTTCTGGTAGAGCGATTCGAGGCGGTCGAGGGCGGCGGAACGGAGGCCGAAGAGCCAGCTTTCCAGGGTGGAGCCGCATTGGCCGGGGAGAAGTTTGGCTTCGGCGCCGGTGCGGGTGGAGATGTTCCAGAATATGTGGCGGCGGGCGAGGTAGCCTTCGAAATCGAAGGCGCCGGGATTGCCGAAGTTGTGGGGCGGGCGGACGCGGCCTTCGAGTTCGACGCGCTGGCCGTAGCGGAAGCGGGGAGCGGATTGGCCTTCGCGGAGATTCAGGGAGACGCGGCCGCGGGCGCCGGGGGCGAGTTCCATGGTGAACTGCTCGCGGTTTTCGGAGAAGACAGAGGGTTCGACGATGCAGCCTTCGAGGATGACGGTCTCCGAAGCGGAGGCATCGATGACGGGGGGCGGGCCGGGGCGGTGCCAGATGGCGGTGCCGATGCCGAGCGCGAAGCAGGCGAGGCCGATGGCGGTGCGGCGGCGGGCGATGGCGCCGGGAATGACGGCGAAAATCGTGAACAGCGCGCCGGCGATGCAGATTTCGAGCCAGTTGAAGGGGAGCAATCGCTCGCAGAAGACACCGGCCGCCATGCCGATGGCCGGAATAACCAAGGGCTCATTCCAGACGAACTTCGGTTCCAAGGGCGACGCCACCATATAGTGCTAGTGGGCGTTCGGAGGAAAAGCTCTCAGAAAAGTGTGTTTGGGGTGCGGAGCGCTAACGGGCGTCGACGGGTTGGCGGCCAGCGGTTTCGGAACCGTTCCGCACGGCCGGTTCCCGGTGGGCGGGAGCAACGCTGACCTGTGGAGCCGGCAGCGCGTCCAACAATCCGAGAAGGCCCCCATTATCAGCGGTATAGGCCGGAGCGAGCCGGGATCCGCGGTCCATTTGCCATTCCGGAGTGGATTTTGACGCGGGCTTGCGACCGATGGCGATGATCGATACCGGGCGCCAGGGGAGGAATTTGTCGATCCGCCGCCAGAGCCAAACCAGCCTGTCGAAGTTCTTGAGCTGAAAGCGGCTTATGTCGGTTTTGTTGAGAATCTTGCCGTTGAGCCACCAACCGGGGCGCGACATGCGGTTGAACCGCAGCATCTCTTCCACAACGAAACCGGCTTCGGTCATCCGCTGATGCAGGAGTTCTTCCGAATAGCGCAGGTGATGGCCGAGCGCTTCATCGAGCGACCCGTAAATGCTTTGGCCTTCGGGCACCAGAATGATGGCACGGCCGTTCGGTTCGAGAGCGGAATGGATGTTTTTCAGCGCGCCGAGATCGTCCTTGATGTGTTCGACAACGTTCAGGCAGACGACGGTGTCCATCTGACCGCGGAGATCGGTGAAGTACTGTGGATCGGCCGCGTCCATGATCTGGGTTTCGAGCGCGGGGCGGTGGGACAGGCGGGCCTTCAATCGCTGCATGTGTTCCCGATCAAGGTCGGTGGCGACGTACCGTTTTCGGCCTGCGATCAACTGCCGGGAGAGGTTTCCCATGCCGGCGCCGATCTCAAGCACCCGCTTGCCCATAAAGGGACCGATTGTTTCGGCCATCCATCGGTTGAAGTTCGGGGCGTCGGCGAAGGCGTCGAGGATCGATTTGTCGGAATCGGCATAAACATCGGAGGTGAACGCGTTGGAGGCGACCACCCAGAACGCCTCGATGGCGTCCTTTAATCCGATCTTTTTGCCTTCTTCGTAGGTGCGGCCGTTGTAACCGATTGAAATTTCGAAGATTTTCGCCTGGCGTTTGGCGAGTTTGATGGTGATCTCGGGTTCGAAGCCAAAACGGTCGGACCGGATGGGGATACTCTGCAAAAGCGGCGTGCGGAATGCTTTGTAGCAGGTTTCCATGTCGGTGAGATTTAGGTCCGCGACGACGTTGCACATGGTCGTCAGCATCCAGTTGGCGAGCGAATGCCAGTAGTAGAGCACGCGGCGTTCGCTGGAGGGCAGAAACCGGGAGCCAAAGACGGCATCGGCGCGGCCATCGAGCAACGGCGCGAGCATTTTGGGGTATTCCCGCGGGTCGTACTCAAGATCGGCGTCCTGGATAATGGAAAACTCGCCACGGGCCGCGGCGATCGCCCGCAGCAGAGCCGAGCCCTTGCCGCCGTTGTTTTCCGTTCGGAGCAACCGGATTTTGCCGGGATAGAGCGTCGAAAGCTCTTCAACGATCTCCACCGACCCGTCCGTCGACGCATCGTCAGCCACAATGATTTCGCGGTCCATTCCGTCCGGCAGCGGGGCATCCAGTACCCGACGCAGCAGCGTACCGACGAATTCTTCTTCGTTATACAAGGGAACCAGGATCGATAGCAGCATCCACACGACTATCGGCCGCTTCCGCGCGAAAGATTACAATGGAGACGAAATGCCCAAGGGATTCTGGTGGATTGTCGAGATCGCGGCACTATGCGCCTTTCTCGTCATCCCGGCACTGACGCTCTACTGCTACGACGCGCTGCCGGCGACAATCCCGATCCATTTCGGCCCGAGCGGCGCCCCGGACGGGTTCGGCAGTAAGTCCATGCTCTTCTTTCTCGTCGGCATCGACGCGGTTGTGTTTGCCATCCTCTCAGCCGCGCCCTTCTTTCCGAATTCGATCAACATGCCCGGTCCACGTACGCCGGAAAGTATTCAGACCGGGATCGCTATGACCCGCATCGTAAAACTGGAAGCAATGCTCTTCATGGCGTATGTCACGCGGATGATCATTCAGACCGCGCACGGTACGGCGAATGGGCTGGGGGCCGTTGTGCCCCTGCTGTTTGTTTTCGCGTTGCTGTCCACGATCGGCGCCGGATACTACACCTCTACACGTAATGCCAACTAAATCCCGGTACCTCGAGAAACTGACGATTCTCGCCCTCGTCGCCACCGTCGCTATGTCCTTCTATTATTGGGACTTCGTCCACAAGGCCTTCACGCGAACCCACAACACCCTGGGCGAAACGAACGTCCACGTACCCACGGCGGACCTGTTTTTGTGGTGTGTCTTCGCGCTGATTCTCTACTTCGGCACGCGGTTCTGGGCCGCCGTCGGGCCCACTATTTTCCGGCTAACGCCCGAGTCCGCGGCGCGGCTGGCGTTCCGCCTCCAGGTGGCCCGGGTCCTTTCGACCTTCACGCTGTTCGGGCTGACCGTCCGGACGATCCACACCTACGTCCCCGACTTCATCGATAAACTCCCCTGGCCGTAACGGCTCCCGCTACAATCACCATTGAACCCTCTGCATGCTGGTTGAACTTCATATCGAAAACTTTGCGGTCGTCGAGCGACTGCGGCTCCGCTTCCACCATGGACTGAATCTGCTGACCGGGGAGACCGGGTCGGGGAAGTCGATTATCGTCGACTCGCTCGGGCTGCTTTTCGGCGGCCGGGCGTCGGCCGAGGTCGTCCGGAGCGGGACCGACCGGGCGCGCATCAGCGGGATCTTCGATCTGCCGCAATCGCCCGCCATTCGAGCCCTGTTGGAAGAGGCCGGGATCGCGCTGGAGGAGAACGAACTGCTGATTGAGCGCGAAATTCTGGCGAACGGGAAGTCGCGGGCGTTCGCGGCCAGCCGGCCGGTGACGGCGGCGCTGTTGAAACAGTTGGCACCGTGGTTGGGCGACATCCACGGGCAGAACGAGCAGCAGCAACTGCACGACACCATTTCGCAGCGTGGGATTCTGGACGAGTTCGCGAGCGCCGGCGAGGCGAAGGCGCGGGTGGCGGAGATATTCCGCGGCTGGAAGGATTGCGACCGCGAGTTGGAGGAGATTACGCAGCGCGAGCAGGAGCAGTTGCGGCTGGCCGACCTGTGGACGTTTCAGCGCAAGGAGATTGAGGCGCTCGATCTGAAGCCCGGCGAAGACGATGAATTGGAGAATGAGAAGCGGGTTTTGCAGAACGTGACGCGGCTGAGTGAGCATGCCGAGGCGGCGTTCACGGCGCTGTACGACGCGCCAGATTCGGCGCTGTCGCAGGCGCGGATGGCGCAGCGGCGGGTGGAAGAGTTGCTGCGCATCGACGGCCAGTTGGCGGAAGTGGCGGAGCTGTTGAAGCCGGCGGTGATTGCGCTGGAGGAGGCCGGGCGGTCGTTGCGTGATTATCTGGGGCACCTGGAGGCCGATCCGGCGCGGCTGGAGACGGTGGAAAACCGGTTGGCCGGGATCGATAAGTTGAAGCGGAAGTATGGCGCGTCGATCGATGAGATTCTGGCGTTCCTGGCCGAAGTGCAGGGGAAGATGCGGACGGTGGAGACGGCGTCGGAACTGCGGACGGCGATTGAGGCGCGGCGGAAGAAACTGGCCGGCGAGTATGAATTGGCGGCGACGAAGCTGACGGCGCTGCGGACGAAGGCGGCGCGGCAGTTGGAGAAGCGCGTGGAGCAGGAGTTGGGCGCGCTGGCGATGGCCGGGACGACGTTTCGCATCGCGTTTTCGGAGTGCCCGTGGACGGAAGAGGGGCGCGACGCGATCGTGTTTCTGGTATCGGCGAACCGGGGGGAGGAGCCGCGCGAGTTGTCGAAAGTGGCCAGCGGCGGCGAAGTGTCGCGCATTGCGCTGGCGATTAAGACGTGTGTGGAGCGGGAGCATCCGGGCGGAACGCAGCATCTGCTGGTGTTTGACGAAGTGGACGCCGGGATTGGCGGGGAGGCGGCGGAGGCTGTCGGCCGGCGGTTGAAGGAGTTGAGCCGCGCCTATCAGGTGTTGTGCGTGACGCACCAGGCGCAGATTGCTTCGTTTGCGAATTTCCACTATCGCGTGGAGAAGAAGGAATCGAAGGGCCGCACGGTGGCCGTGGTGGTTGAGCTGGACGGGCAGGAGCGGACGAAGGAGATCGGCCGGATGCTGAGCGGGCAGCGGCTGACGCCGGAAGCGCTGCAGCATGCCGAACAGTTGATCCGGGCGGGCGCGGCGGTTTAGTTGTCTTCGGTGTCGCTGACGAAGTTGGAATGAAAAGCTTTGTCGAGGACTTCGTCGGTAAGCATCATGGGCCGGCGTTCGAAGCGAACGATGTCGATGGCGTGGGATAGCACGTCGCGGGGATGGCACCGGCGGCGCGGCTTGCCGGTCGGCCGGTAGTGCCGGTCCAGGAAGCGTTCGGCCATGTCGCGCGGACAGGTCAGTCCTTTGCTCTCAGCGAACTTCACGAAAATGTCGAGGAACTCGGAATCCTGCGGGCTGCGCATCAGCATTTTGTACTGAATGCGGCGGAGGAAGGCTTCGTCGCCTAGCTGTTGGGGCTTCAGGTTGGTGGAGAAGATCAGGAAGCACTCGAAGGGAACGGTCATTTTGGTGCCGTTGACGAAGGTCAAGAAATCGACGCGGCGTTCCATGGGGACGATCCAGCGGTTGAGGACTTCGGCGGGGGTGGTCTTCTGGCGGCCAAAATCGTCGATCAGGTAGATGCCATTATTGGCCTTCAACTGGAGTGGAGCGTCGTAGTATTTCGACACCGGGTTGAAGCTTAAATCGAGCATTTTCAGATCCAGTTCGCCGCCGCTGACAATGAAGGGGCGGCGCGTTTTGAACCAGCGTTTGTCGTAGGTGGATTCGGTGGTGAAGGCCGAGATCTGGTCCGTCTCCTCGTCCACCGGGTGGTGGTAGACGGGGTCGAACATCTGGATGATCATGCCCTGGCACTCGATGGCGTGGGGGACGTAGATATGGGTATCGTCGACGTTGAAAAGCGCTTCGGCAAGGAACGTTTTTCCGTTGCCGGGCTGGCCGTAGATGAGGAACGACTTGCCGGAGTTCACGGCGGGCCCGATGGAGTTCAGAATCTCGTCGGTGACCACCATGTGTTTGTAGGCGTCTTTCAACGCCTCCATCGTCAACCAGCCGTCGCCTTGTTTCTGCTGGCGCACCATGTCGGCGTATTGATACAGCGGCACCGGCACTTTGCCCGAATAGGCGCAGCCGGAGATGTATTCCTTGGCGAGGGCGCGGCCGTTTTCCGTTAACAGGAAGCGGGAAGAGATAGCGCCCATGCCCAGCGAACTTTTGACGCCCAGAAGATTGTTGCGCTTCAGCCCATCGATGAGACCTTCGATGACGCTGAACTGCAGGCCAAGGTCCGACGCCAGTTCGCGTCCGATCACCTCGCCCTTATAGTAGAGCGCTTTCAGGACCAACTGCTCGATCATCTGTTGCGGAATGCCGGTATGCTCCACGGTCTCCGGAACAGGCGGGACAATCTGCTCAGGACCGTCGGCGGGATCCCCGTCGTACCCAACAAAGCTATTGAGACCTTCCAAGTCAGTAAACGGCATCCTTCATTTCATCGGCTGGCACTTCCGCCTTCTATAGAGGACTAAGTACAAAATCGACGTCGACCCCGCGCTATGATGAGGGTTCGGGAACCTATTATCATGTCCACAACCCGCCGCAACTTCCTTCAGGCCGGATCCGCCACCACCATGCTGGCCGCCGCCGCGCCCGCCCAGACGCCGAAAGGCGCCAACGACAAGATCAACGTCGCCTGCATCGGCTTCGGCATCATGGGCCAGGGCGACGTCTCGACCGTCACCACGGTCCCCGGGGCGAAACTGGTGGCCGTCGCCGACGTCTACGAAGGCCGGCGCACCAAGGCCAAGGAAGTCTACGGAAAGGATATCTTCACCACCGCCGACTACCGCGAAATTCTCGCCCGCCCCGATATCGACGCCGTCATCGTCGCCACGCCCGACCACTGGCACCAGATCATCGCCTGCGACGCCATGCGCGCCGGAAAAGACGTCTATTGTCAGAAACCGATGGTGCAGAAGGTGGAGGAGGGCGCCGCTGTCATTCAGGCCGAGAAAGAGACCAAGCGGATTCTGCAAGTCGGCAGCCAGCGCGCCAGTTCGATTCTGTACGCCAAGGCGCGCGAGGTGATCAAGCAGGGCTCGATCGGCGAGGTGCGGATGGTAGAGGCGTTTTGGGATCGCAACTCAGCGCTGGGCGCGTGGCAGTACTCCGTCCCGCCTGACGCCACGCCGCAGACGCTCGACTGGGACCGCTTCCTGGGCCATGCGCCCAAGCGTCCCTTTGAACCCATCCGCAGCTTCCGCTGGCGCAACTATCAGGACTACGGCACCGGCGTGGCGGGCGATCTGTATGTCCACTTGTTCACCGGAATCCACTACGTGATGGATTCCAACGGCCCCAACCGCGTCATGTCCACCGGCGGTCTGTACTACTGGAAAGACGGCCGCGACGTGCCGGATTTGATGCTCGGCATGTACGACTATCCCGACACCAAGGCCCACAAGGCGTTTCACCTTTCTATCCGCTTGAACTTTGAAGCGGGCGGGGGCGATGGCTCCGGGTTCCGTTTCATCGGCACCGAAGGGGTGCTCGATCTCGCCGTCGGGGGCGCGTTGGTTCTGAAGCGCAAGCCCAAGGACACCGAACCGGGCAACACGGCCGGGACGTTCTCCAAGGCGACGGCGGACCAGATCCTGCGCGACTACCGCGGCAAGTACCCCGCCCAACGGGCCACCGCCGACGGTATGCGCGCCAACACCGAACAGCGCTGGGTGCTGCCGCCGGGGTATACGGAGCAGTACGCGCACCACGAAAACTTCATCAACGCCATCCGCTCGCGGAAGCCGGTAATTGAAGACGCCACATTCGGACTGCGCGCCGCCGGTCCGGCGTTGCTTTCGAACGTCAGCCACTTCACGCGGCAGACGATGCACTGGGATCCGGAGAAGATGGTGGTTAAGGCGTAGGGCGAACGCGGCCCACGCCTTTCCCGATCAGCCACTCTTTCAAGTACGCAAAAACCGCCGTTGTTGCGCCAATATACAGGGTGGTCTTCACCTCCATGTAGATCACCCAATCATCCCAGACGAAGATCTTGCTCCCGGCGTTCCAGAGCCCGGCTCCGGAGCCCCCATCTACGACCAACGCCAACAAAAGGACAAGCCCGCATGAGGCCCACCCGATGCGCACGGGCGTTTTGGCAAGGCGAGGTGCGATCCCGCATCCGAGTACAGTCAGCAGGCAAGCGGCCACGAAGTAAGGAATCGCAAACGGCCAGATCAGTTCCCAGTAATGGTCACGGAACTCGTCCCCGGTCGGTGACGGACAGTTGGCGCAAAAGAACGTCGCCATCGGGCCGCCACCGTCCTCTGAAATCGGACAGAGTTTCCAGAGGACGATAAACACGGCGGCGTAATAGCTCGGACTTACCCAAGCCCAAAACCAACGCAAGGGCTACGCTCCAAACGCCTTCCGCAACACCCCATAGCTCTTCGCCACGGCGGTCTTCGGATCTTCCTTCCCTTCCATCTCCAGCGACACCCACCCCTTAAATCCAGCGCCCCGCAGAATACCGGCGATGCGCGGATAATCCAGGTCCAGCGTGTACCATTCCCCGCCGCCGTAGTAGGTCTTCGCCTGCACGATCGTCGCCAGCCCAGCCAGCCGCCCAATGCCCTCGTACGGATCGCCCGGATAGTTCCCCGTGTCCATGTTGATCCCCAACCACGGCGAATTCACCGCCTTGTGAATCGTCAGCAAATTGTCGATCTTCGTCGTCAAACCCCAGTGGTTTTCGAGCGCCAGCATGATGCCTTCCTTTTCACACGTCGCCAGGCACTTCTGGATCGAATCGATGCACCAGCCGAAGGCGTCTTTGTCGGTATACCCGGGCAATGCCGGTTCGTCGCCCTTTACCTTCATCAAATCATCGAACAACTTGATCGTCTTCCACCGCCCGCTGTTCAGTCGCACGCACGGAATCCCGAGCCGTCCCGCCAATTCCAAACAGTGCGTCGTATGGTCGATCATCTTCTTCCGCTCCGCCGCGTCGGGCGAAACGAAGTCCTGATGGATCGACAGCATCGGGAACGAAAGCCCCCGTTCAAACGCCATCTTCTTCAGCTTCGCCAGATACGCGGGCGATTCGTCCACCATCTGCCGGTGCAGAATTTCCACGCCGTCAAAGCCGAGCGAAGCCGCGTGCTCAATCACATTTTCAATCGGATACTTTTCCGTCTTGAAGTGCCAGTAGCTGTAGGTCGAAACCGCCAGCGGAATTCGCCCCTTGAAAGGAGCCGCCGAAGCCGCGGGCACGCCCGCCGCCCCCATCGCCACCGAACCGAGAACCGAACGTCGAGAGATCATGAGTCCCATTGTCACCCAATCGCCGCACCGGTAAACAAAGCCTTTCGGCGCGCGGGTCCGCAAACTGATAGGCTAAAGATGTTTCACCTTCTATGGAAAGTACCGCAAAAGGGGTCACCCCCATCACCAAGGCCCGGCATTTGAACTGGATCACCATCATCTTCCTGGCCCTCTTCCACGCGGGCGCACTGGCCGCCCCGTTCTTCTTCGAGTGGAAATCGTTGGCTGTAATGGTTCTGCTCTACTGGATCACCATTGGTTGGGGAATTGGCATGGGCTACCATCGCCTGCACACCCATCGTTCCTACATCGTGCCGAAATGGATTGAGTATCTATTTGCCATCTGCGGCACTCTCACCCTGGAAGGCGGGCCCATTTTCTGGGTCGCCACCCACCGGATTCATCACCAGAAGTCCGATCAGGAAGGCGATCCGCATTCGCCCCGCGATGGCAAGTGGTGGTCGCACATCGGCTGGATCATCTTCGGCGAATCCAAACACAACAAAACCGAAGAACTGGCCCGCTACACGCCCGATCTGGCGAAGGATCCGTTCTACCGCTGGCTGAACACCTGGCACTTCATGCCGGTTGTCGTCACGTCCACGGCCATCCTCTACTTCGGCGGGCTTTCCATGTTCCTGTGGGCCGTCTGCATGCGCATCGTTCTCGGCCTGCACTCCACCTGGCTGGTCAACTCGGCCACCCACCTCTGGGGCAATCGCCGTTTCGACATCCGTGACGACTCCCGCAACTCCTGGTGGGTCGCCATCCTGACCTTCGGCGAAGGCTGGCACAACAACCACCATGCCCACCCCAACTCGGCCCGCCACGGCTTGGCCTGGTACGAAGTGGACATGACCTGGATGCAGATCCGTTTCCTGCAGATGATCGGCTTGGCCACCATGGTCAAAGTCGCCACTGTCGACAGCGAATCCTCGCTCGCCCGCAAAGTCGCCTAGCCAAAACAACAGTACAAAAAAGGGAAGGGCCGGCAACCGCCGGCCCTTCCCTTTTTGCTTTAGTAACCGCTCTTCTTGTCCACCAGGTTCAGCAGCGGCTGCCCGCCCTGGAACCGTTTCAGGTTCTCCAGGAAGAACTGCATCGCCTCGTCGGTCCACGTCGCCGTATGATCGGCGCAATGGGGCGACAAAAGCACATTCTGCATCCCCCAGAACGCATGATCTTCCGGCAGCGGTTCCTTGTCGAACACGTCGAGCGCCGCGCCCTTGATCGTCCCGTTCTGCAACGCCGCGATCAGCGCCGCCTCATCGATCACAGGCCCGCGGCCCACATTGATCACTACCGCCGACGACTTCATCCCAGCCAACTCCGTCGCGCCCACCAACCCGCGCGTTTCCCCCGTCAACGGCGCCGCCACCAACAGGTAATCGCAACCCGCCATCATCTCCGCCCGCTGCGCGATCGAGAAGCTCTTCTCCACAATCGGGTCTTCCTCCGACAACTGCGGCCGCCGCCGAATGACGTGAATCTTCATCCCCAACGCATGCGCCCGCACCGCCGCCGCCCGGCCAATCTCGCCGTAGCCGATCACGCCCAGCGTCTTGCCGGAAATCATCTCCACGTCAAACTGTTCCCACCGCGCCGCTTCCTGGTTCCGCACCATCCGCCGCAGATCCTTGGCAAAATGCAGCACCGACGCGACGACGAACTCCCCCAACGATTCCTTAAACACACCGCGTCCATTCGTCATCGGCACCGTGCTATCGGCCAGCGCCGGGAACAGAATGCTCTCCAGCCCCGCCGAAAGCGAATGCACCCACTGCACACGCGGCGCCATCTCCCATACGGTCTTCAAGGGAAGGCCCGGGCCCATGCAGTAAAGAATGCCATCGGCATGTTCGGCCAGCCGCGCGAGCGACTCCACCGTATTCCCCACCACATAGTTCACATTCGGAGGCAATTCGCTGAGCCACTTCAAGTACGGCGCGCTCGGATTGGATACGACTAGCAAGGTCATTGTGGACATTGTCTCCAACGTAGCACGTCACGTTATGACACACTGAAATCGTGGCTGATTTTTGTTCCTGTGGCGCCCAGTTGCCTGCCGATGCCCGGTTTTGTCACCGTTGCGGCAAGCCGCTCTTCGCCGAACCGCCTCCTGAATTAGAGGAGGCACCCGAGTTCGTCCATCCCCCCGGACTGGAACACTCCGCCGACGATCTGCGCGCCATTGCCGCCGCCGGCGACGTCCCCCCCGGTCCCGCGCCGATCAGTTTCCACAACGCCAACGCCGTGCGCGCCGGATTCTTCACCGCTATCATTATCTGGGTGCTGATGGTCATCCCCGTCGGTGGCGTCGCCGGCATGCTGCTGAAGCTCTTCGTCCTGCTCGGTGGCGGCTTCGTGGCCGTCATTTTCTACACCAAGCGCACCGGCCAACGCCTTAGCATCGCGGCCGGCGCCCGTCTCGGCTGGATCACCGGCGTGTTGTTCTACGTCATCTGGATCCTCTTCTTCACCGTGACCATTCTTGTCCTGCAAGACCAGGGCGGCCTGCTGGAAGCCTACAAGAAACAGCTCCAGGACTCGAACGCCCCGGCGGAGACGGTCAAGCAGATCACCGAAATCATGCAGTCCCCGGAGGTCTTCGGCGCCATGATGATCCTCATGCTCGCCATGGTCTTCGTCGCCTTTACGTTACCGATGATCCTGGGCGGCGCAGCAGCCGCGAAAGCGTTGGAGCGAGAGTAGTTCGCGACTTCACGATCAACACGCCGGCGAAGATGATCAGCGTCGCTGTGATTTCCTTGCGCCCGAACGGCTCGTCGTAGAACAGCTTCCCCAGCGTCACCGCCACCACCGGGTTGATGTAGGTGTAGATCGATACCAGCGACACCGGCAGCGTCTCCAGCGCGTAGATATAGGCCGAGTACCCGACGATCGAGCCAAAGGTCACCAGCCAGACGATGCCCGCGATGCCTGTTGCCGACAGCGTCACCGGCCGCTCCGGCACAATCAGCGCGGCGATCAGATACACGATGCCCGCCGCCATCTGCTGCATCGCGCCCGTCAACAGCGGGTGCGTTGTCGCCCGCCAGCGGCGCTGCAGAATCGATCCGGCATTCCAAGCAAACGATCCCACCTGCAACACCAGGAATCCCTTCCAGATATTCGGGCCCATCTCAATCGCCCCATTCCCCGGCACCACCAGCATCACAACCCCGGCCAACCCCACCAGCAGCCCCACAACGACAGCCACCGTCAGCCGTTCCCCGTTCGGCTGCAGGGACTCCAGCCCCACCAGCCAGAACGGCGCCGTGGTCAGGAACAGCGCCGCCAAGCTCGACGGGATCCACGTCTCGGCAAACGTCAGGCAGCCGTTGGCCACGCCCAACAGCATCAGCCCGAACAGACACGTGCGAACAATCTCGCGCCACTCCGGCAGCGTCCAACCCTTCCAGCGCGCCCACGCCAGCAACACCGTGCCAGAGACCAAGAACCGGATCGCCACCAGCATCAAGGGCGGAAAACTCTCCAGCGCCATCCGGATGCCGAGATACGTCGTGCCCCAGAAAAAGCAGATCGCAACAAGGGCCGCGTAAGGAAGAAGATGCGTGCGCGAGCCCATTTGCCAGTTTACCATCCGCGCCGCCCAAATCCCGTTGTTATGATATTGGCTTGATTCTCACGCTCACACTCAACCCCGCCATCGACCGCAACGTCCAAGCCGATCGGCTCGTGTTCGAGGACCGTGCCTATATCCTCTCCACCAGCGAGACCGCCGGCGGACGCGGCATCAACGCGTCCATGGTCATTCACACGTTTAACGCGCCCACCCGCGCCATCGCCTGCTCCGGCGGCAAGGCCGGCAAGCGGTTCGAAGAGCTGCTGGCCGATTCCGGCTTCCCCACGAACTTCGTCCGCATCCGCCACAGCATCCGCACGAATCTCACCATCGTCGATAAACAAGGTCTGGCCGTAAAGCTCAACGAACGCGGCCCGCACATCCAGGCCACCGAGCTCGCCCGCTTCGAAAAGACGGTGGCCGAGAACCTCGACGGCGCCAGTTGGCTCATGATTTGCGGCAGCCTGCCGCCCGGCGTGCCCCCGGATTTCTACGCCCGCCTCATCAAGCTCGCCCAGAAGGCGAACGTGAAGACGCTGCTCGATACCGATGGCGACGCGCTGCTCCACGGCCTGGAGGCCGGGCCCACCGCCGTCGCGCCGAACCAGGCGGAGGCGGAGCGTCTGCTCAACCGCGCGCTCATCACCCAAGCCCACTTCCGCGAAGCAGCCCATCGCATTGTGCAGATGGGGGCGGAGTCCGTGATCATGTCCCTCGGCAGCCGTGGAGCCGTGGGCGCCACCGGGACCCGAGTCGTGGAAGCAGTGCCGCCGATGATCGACGCCATTTGCGCCATCGGCGCCGGCGATGCGCTGGCCGCGGCCTTCGTATGGGCGCTATCGGAACAAAAGACATTCGACGACGCCGTCCGTTGGGGCGTCGCCTGCGGCACAGCCTCCGCCGCGCTGCCCGGCATCTCGTTCCCGACGTTCGCTCAAACCGAAAAGATGCACGGTCGCGTCGAAGTCCGGGTTGTATCGGCGTAGCCACCGGAAATGCGCTACCCGGTGCGTCGGGTTGCGCTGCGTCTCAATCTACCCATTAGCGCCGTCCTGCGCCGCCGCTGGCTGCCCGTGCGGAGTAGCGTGCGCTTCGTGATTGGCGCTGTCATCGGGCACGTCCCTACAGCGCAACACGGCGGCGCCGGTGGTCATCCCACACCTATCCAGATCTATCAACTCCACGCCGCCTCGGTTCTCGACGCAGCCCTGCCCGCCTCACTCCGCCGTGTTGACCCACACCGCCAGCGCCTCTCCATCGTGAGCCGGCACAAACACCGTCTCCACTCGCGCGGCCAGCCGTTCTAACTCCACCCGTCCGATCGGCTCGCCCCCTCGAAGCAGCACCACATCGCTCTCAGCCAGCGGCAGCAACGCCACAACGCCGTGCCCCCATGCGCACGCCGCCAGCGACTCCCGCAGGACCGTGTCGCCATCCGTCGCCGATACCAACCCGCAAAACCCTTCCACCCAATCCCGCCACACCGCCCCATCGAAAGTCGCCAACGTCGACGGCCGGAAACGGAACACCGGAAACGCAGATGGCCCCTTCGCCGCCCGCAGTTCCAGCACCGCAAACCTGCCGCGGTCCCCAACGAGATATTGGCGCACCCGCTCCGCCAAATACGCAGGCACATCACACCCAACCCCAAACCCGCCGCTCTGCGTCTCGCAATCACCCAACTCGGCCCCAGCCGGCCCCGCCACCATCACCCGCCCGCCACGCCGCACCAACGGCGCCAACACGCCCGACCATAGGCCGCCCATCTTCTCCAAATACTCGGCCACATACGCCGAGCCCCCACGGTGGGCAGCAACCACTTTGATCACCCCGCCACTATACCCCTACCGAACCGCCTGCCCCAATTCCCGCAACCGGTTCTCCGCCTCCTGCTGCCGCAGCCCTTTCGGAAAAGCCGCAAGGTACCTCTTCAAATTCGCCACCTCTTTCGGCGTATTCCCGGGCGCAAACTTCTGCAACTCTTTCCACAGACAGATGTCCTGATAAACCGCCACCTCCTCCCCGAACGGCCCCTTCCCGTACTTCGCCACATACCCCGGCAAAATCTCACAGTTGCCCGCCTGGATCCGTTCCCAATGCGCCTTCTGCACCTCCCGCTTCCGGTCCTCGGACTCCCTGGTCATTATGCGCAACGGCATAAAGCAGAAAAACACCGCGGCGCCCACCAGCATCACGATGTGCTTCCCCTCCAGTTCACCCAGCGTCTTCCAACGTTCCGCCACAATCCCCAACAACACCCACGCCACCGCCGGCCCCCAGAACACCCGGACAAACTCCCCCACCGCCCCGAACCCGATGATGAAAATCGAACCCATCCCTAGCACCGCGCCCAGGAAAACACTCGCCGCAATCCACAACGTAAACGGAACACTCCGCCCCATGAAAAAGAACCCTCCCCTTGTTACTGCGCAAAGGCCCGCCCGCCGGGGCCACCGCAAAAACACGATTTTTCGCCCCTGTGGAAAAGTCAGTCACAAGGGAAGTCACTTTTTTTTCAAACGAACAACCCTATCCACATCAACAACCTACAGCGATTTCAAAAAATCCCTCGTCTCCGGTTACTAGTCAGCCCCCCGCTAGCATGAAGGTGCCATGAAACAGTCCGCATTCATCCGCCGCTTCGCCCGGGCAACCGGCGTTACGCCCGCTGCCGCTGCTGATCAGCTCGATCATCTCGTGGCGAACATCGTCGGCCGCCTTCGTCGCGGCCAGTCTGCAAAAATCCCGGGCCTGGGAGCCTTCCCAGCCGGCGATCGAAGCCAATTCGATTTTTCCGACGGCTCCAAAGCAAAGAAGGGACCCCAATGAACCGCGCCACCATGGACGAACTGGCCCGCATCCTGCGCCAGTGTCTGTCCGAAGGCCGCCGCGTCGAAATCGACGGCCTCGGCACCTTCCGCGCCGCCGGAGGGGACTTCCACTTCGTCCCAAACAGTCGCCGCCGCGTCTTCCTCGCCTATGCCGCCGAGGATGCCGCCAAGGTCGATCATCTCTACGATGCCCTCGCCATTCGTGGCTTCGAGCCGTGGATGGACCGCCGCAAACTGCTGCCCGGCCAGAACTGGCCGCGCGCCATCGAACGCGCCATCCGGGCGTCCGATTTCTTCGTGCCCTGTTTTTCCAACCTGTCCGGGGAAAAACGTGGCCGCTTCCATGCCGAACTGCGTTACGCGCTCGATTGCGCGCTCAACCAGCCGCTCGACGGGGTCTACATCGTCCCCGCGCGCCTGGAAGAGTGCCCCGTCCCGCGCCAGATTCAGGACCAGCTCCAGTACGTCGATCTCTTTCCGGACTTCGACGCTGGGGTCGACCGCATGACCGAGTCGATGCTCCGCCGCAAACCCGGCTAGCCTAGAGCTTCTTCTTGATCATCGCCACGTTCTTCGCATCGGGCGCCAACGCGAGGTATTTTGCATAAGCCTCCTTGGCGCCTTTCATATCCTTGCGTTTCTCCAACGATTCGCCCAACCGCAACCAGGCCTCGGGCAGCCCCGGATTCCACTTCGTGGCTTCCCGAAACCGGAACGCCGCCGCCTTGAAATTGCCCTTCTTAGCGTAGAAGTTCCCGGTCTTCACTTCCTTCTCCGCCTGCAGCGGATTGAAGACATACTCCTTGGCCTCCACCAATGTGGTGTCTTCCTCCGGTGGCTCCTGGGAGACCGCCGGGGGCTTCTGCGCCAAGAGCGCGGCCGACATCAAAAAGAGGGAAAGGCAAACACCGCGTGCCACAATTGAATTATAGCGCCGGGCCGTGTTTATGGACTTAAAAGACAAAGTTTCGCAGTTACCGCTGTTACCGGGCGTGTACCTGTACAAGGACGGCCACGGCGAAGTTCTCTACGTCGGCAAGGCCAAAAACCTCCGCGCCCGCGTCCGGAACTACTTCACCGAAGAGGCGCTAGCTAGTGCCAAGAACGGCACGATGATCAGTGTCGCCCGCGACATTGACTACATCGTCGTCGACAACGAAAAGGAAGCGCTCGCCCTCGAAAACTCGCTCATCAAGCAGTACAAGCCCCGCTTCAACATCCTCCTCCGCGACGACAAAACCTACCCGTACATCAAGGTCACCGCCGAAAAGTTCCCCCGCGTCTTCGTTACCCGCCGCCTCCGCAAAGACGGCGGCACCTACTACGGCCCCTACTTCCCCGGCAACCTCGCCTACCGCCTCGTCGACTTCATCCACCGTCACTTCAAAATCCCCTCCTGCAAAGTCGATCTCACCAAGCTCCACCCCAATCCCTGCCTGCAATACCACATCCACCGCTGTCTCGGCCCCTGCGCCGCCGGGCTCACCACGGATTTTGAATACGCCGCCGCCATCGCCAACGTCCGGCTCTTCCTCGACGGCCGCTTGAAAGATCTGTCGAAACAACTCCGCCAGCGCATGGAAGCCGCCTCCGAAGATCTGCGCTTCGAAGAAGCCGCCGCCCTCCGCGACGTCATCCAGACCGTCGACGAAATCGAGGATCGCCAGAAGATGGCCGCAGCCTCCGGGGACGACGTCGACATCTACGCCTACTACGCCGAACCGCCCCTGCTCGCCGTCAATCTCTTCCACCTCCGCAACGGCCGCATCGTCGACCGCCGCGAGTTCTACTGGGAAGACCAGAACGACTTCCACCCCTCCGAATTCATGGCCGCGCTCATCAAGCAGGTCTATCTCTCGCAGACCTACATTCCCGCCATCATCCACGTCCCCGCCGACTTCGACGACCGCGAAGCCCTCGAAGAACTGCTCAGCGAAAAGAAGGGCCGCAAAGTCGAAATCCACACGCCCCAACGCGGTCAGAAGAAGGCGCTCTACGACCTCGCCGAAACCAACGCCAAGCACTGTTTCGAAGCCCGTTTTCGCGTTCTGAAGCCATCATCGAAGGCCATCCTCGCCGCCTTTGAAGACGCTACCACCGTCCCGCTCAATCCCGCCCGCATCGAGTGCTTCGACATCTCCCACGTCCAGGGCACCGACAAAGTCGCCTCCATGGTCGTCTGGGAAGACGGCCGCATGAAGAAAGCGGACTACCGCAAGTTCATCATCAAAACTGTCGAAGGAAACGATGACTTCGCCTCTATGCGCGAAGTGGTCACACGCCGCTACACGCGCATCCGCGACGAAGGCGGCAAGATGCCCGGCCTGGTGTTGATCGACGGCGGCCTCGGCCAACTCCACGCCGCCGCGGCCGCGCTCGAATCCATCGGCATCACCGACCAGCCCCTGGCCTCCATCGCCAAGCGCGAAGAGTGGATCTACGTCTACGGCATCGAAGACGAGCCCATCATCCTCGACCGCTTCAACCCCGTTCTCCACCTCGTCCAAACCGTCCGCGACGAAGCCCACCGCTTCGCCGTCACCTTCCACCGGAACAAACGCGACTCCAGCCGCCTCCGCAGCGAACTGCTGGAGATCGAAGGCGTCGGCCCCAAGACCGTCGAAAAACTCCTGAAAACGCTAGGCAGCGTCGAGCGCGTTCGCACCGCCACCGACGAGGATCTGATCCGCGAAGTCGGCCCCGCCGCAGCCCAGCGCATCCGGCAGCACTTTGAAAAACTACTGCCCGCGGGACAGCCGCTCGGCTAACATCGGCGGCAATCCGGAATCGCGCACCTTCTGCTGCGCCCCGCGAATGTCGTAAGGAATCCGCCGCAGCAGCACACGGTTCTCCGTGCTGTCATACAGCGCGCACGACGCCCGCCAGTCCCGATCCCGCGGCTGGCCCACCGAGCCCGGATTGATCAAATAAAAATCCCCCGGCTCCAATTGAATCAGCGTGCCATCTTCCTCGGCGCCCACGGTCGGCAGCATCGTGCCCTGGTCCCCGTGAAACCGGATCGCGCACTGCAAATGGGTATGCCCGAAAAACACCAGCGGCGTCTGCATCACCTGTCGCGCCCGGATGATCCCCTGCGCGTCCAGCAGATATTCATCTTCGTGATACGGCGAACCGTGCACCAGTTGAAACTTGTCTTCAATCCACACCGGCCCCTGCGGCAGCATCCGCAGCCACTCCAGGTTCTCCGGCGTCAACTGCCCCATCGTCCACTGCACCGCCGCCTGCGCCAGCGGGTTGTAGTCGTCCGTATCGTCCAGCCCGCAGCAGGCCTTATCGTGGTTGCCCCGAATGACGACTTCGCAATGGGTCCGCGCCCAATCGCAAACCTCGTTCGGACTCGCGCAGTAATCCACGAAATCCCCGCAGCTCAGGATCTGGTCGTATAGGCCCTCGTTCGCCTCAAGTACGGCGTTCAGACCTTCAAGGTTGGCATGAATATCACTGACAATCAGGTAGCGCACAAGCGGACCAACGCAACCTCCGGAGCGGCGCCAATTCGCATCGGAACACCTACTGTCCCGATGCCGCGCGTCACGTAGATGTGCGACTTCTCTTTCTCGTAATGTCCGTACACGTACGGGGTAAAAAACCTAGCTAGATTCAAGTGCTGATTCAGATACTCTACCGTGACTTGACCACCGTGTGTGTGACCCGCCAACGTCAGGTCCCACCGCTGCGCCGCCGCCGTCTCAAAAACATCGGGATTGTGCGACAGCAAAACCTGGAATGCCCCAGGCTCCTGCAACGCTTTCGCCCCCACCAAATATGGCCCGTGCATCTTCTGATAATCCACGCCGGCCAGCCGCAACCGCGCCTGTCCGAACCGCAGCGTCTCAGCCTCGCCTCGCAAAAACCGCATCCCCAGCCGTGCCGCCTGCTCGGCCGCATAGGCCTCGCAATTGGCGTAAATCTCGTGATTCCCCAAACACCCATACACGCCCGCGTCCGCTTTCAGCCGCTTCAACCCAACGAGGCAGCTGTCCAGCGGATCCCCGTCCCGCGTGATCAGGTCCCCGGTCACGACCGACAGGTGCGGACGAAACTCGTTGGCCATATCCACCGCCGCCGCCAACTCATCGGGAGATAGAAAGCTGCTCATGTGGATGTCGCTCAACTGCGCGATCCGTACCCCGTCCAAATCCTTCGGCAGCCCCGGCACCCGCACATTCACTTCCACCTGCTTCAGCCAGCGCCGCTCCACGAACGTGCCGTACCCTAACGCCAGCGCCGGGGCAGCCACCACCGCCGATTGCGCCGTCTGCAAAACTCCACGCCGGCCCGGATCGGTGGGCTGCTCCCCTCGCCCCATCCAGCGCGAAAGCACCATCGCACCGGTCGTACCGCATGCCAGAATCCCCCACAGGATCACCGCCCCGCGCGTCCACGTAAACACCGGCCCCGGCGGGAGCAGACTCCACACCAGCGGAAGATTCAAAAGCAGACCGCCCACTCCCAGCGCCGCACTCGCCAATATCCATCGTCGCCAGGATGGAAACCACGCCAGCCACGCACGGTGACAGGCCAGTACAAGAAAGATTCCGAAGAGCTCCGGAAGAAATCGGGACAAAGACAACATGAAGACCAACTACCAGTATATCGGCAGCAATGATCAATTCCATTTGCCGATTTCGCACCAACAACCATGAAACCGGCACTCTTTTTCCTCCTTACCGCCTTCTGCGCCCACGCCGGCGTCATTCTCAACGCCCCTGACCCCAATTCCGGCTTCTTCGACGGCATGTCGAACTATTTCAACTTCGACGGCACCGGAAAGATCGGCAGCATCTCCGCCGCCCAACTTCCCGAAACCAACGGCATCGCCACCCAAAAGCTCTATGGTTCCGTCGCCATGGAGGGCGGCAAATACGATCCCTACATCGTCATGGTTGCCTGGGGCACCGCCTCCGGCTCCTTCGCCGTCGATACCGAAGTCGCCGTCCATTTCAACTTCGCCATCTCCCCCAACCCCGAAAACGGCCTGCCCTATTACGTCCAAGGCGGGTTCGGCACCAACGGCGGCTACTTCTACACCGAATACATGGACGGTACAAACTGGCAAACCGAAGGCCTCACCGATAACCTCTCCACGAATTTCAGCTACATCATTCCCGCCGGCCTCGAAATCACCTCCTGGCGCGTCTCGCTCGGCGTCGGCCAATTCGGCGCTGCCACCGGCCTCCCCGCCCTCGCCCTCAACATCCCGGCCAACTCCATCGAAATCGTCGCCCTCCCCAATAACGCCGAGGTCCCCGAACCCATAACCCTCGCCCTCACCGCCCTCGGCATCGCCCTCCTAATCGCCCGCCGTTTGCGCCATCCTGTATGAAGTGAAACTCGCGCTCTTTCTCCTCGCCCTGTCCGTAACCGCCGCCCCGGTACTCCTCAAAGGAGGCCTCGTCTTCGATGGCACCGGCGCCCCCGCCCGCCGTGCTGACGTGCTCATGAACAACGGCAAAATCGAAGCCGTCGGCCTGAACCTCCCAACACCCGCCGGAACCACCACCGTCAACGCTGAAGGCAAGCTCCTCCTCCCCGGCCTCTTCGATCTCCACACCCACGTCAACTACCCCACCGTCGGCGGCTCGAAACAGGACTGGGGCAAGAACCTCAAAGCCTACCTCCGCTCCGGCGTCACCTCCGTCGCCGACTTCGGAACCTACCCGGAAACCTACTCGCCCGTCCGCCGCCTGCTCGCCGAAAACAAGTGGCAAGGCCCGCGCGTCCACTTCGCCGTGCGCTTCAGCACCCCCGGCGGCCACGGCGTCGAAGGCGGCCGCGGTGACTTCTTCACCAACGAAGTTCTCACCCCAAAACAGGCCCACGCCGCCATGGCCCGCGTGCTCCCCTACAAACCCGACATCATCAAAATCTTCTCCGATGGCTGGCGCTACGCCCAGGCCCCCGACATGACCAGCATGGAACTCGAAACCATGAAGGCCATCGTTGAGGACGCGCACAAAGCCGGCATCCCCGTCCTCACCCACACCGTCACCCTCGCCAAAGGAAAGATCGCCGCCCGCGCCGGTGTCGACGCCATCATGCACGGCATTCAGGACCAGCCCGTCGACGACGAGCTCATCCAGCTGATGAAACAAAACAACGTCGCCTACGGCCCCACCGCCGCCGTCTACGAACCCCGCGCCGGCTACATCAACGAGCCGCTCCTCGAACAACTCCTCGAACCCGCCGCCCTCGCGTCTCTGAAGAACCGCCCCATGCTCGCCGCCCCCAGCGCGCAACGCATCGCCAAATACGAACTGCTCAAAAAGAACGTGGCCGCCCTCCACAAAGCCGGCATCGTCATAGTCAACGGCACCGATGCCGGCATCGTCGGCACCCACCACGGCTGGGCCTCCCTCCGCGAATTGAAGCTCCTCTCCGGCGCCGGCCTCGGCCCGATCGAAGCCCTCAAATCTGCCACCTCCAACGCCGCCAAGACCGTCCGCGACGCCAACCGCGGCACCCTCGAACCCGGCAAAACCGCCGACGTCATTCTGATCGATGGCCGCCCCGATCAGAACATCAACGACATCGATAAAGTCTCCGCCGTCTACCAATCCGGCACGCCCATCGATCTACCCACCCTCTCCACCGCCATCCGCGCCAACGGCCCCACGCCCACCCCCGCCATCCCAGCCCCGGCCCTCCTCGACGACTTCGAAGGCCCCGCCAATCGCAGCCGCCTCGACACCCGCTGGGTCAACTCCACCGATACCGGCCACGACCGCACCACCATGCTCTACCAGCGCATCCAGCGCGCCCCCGGCAATCACGCCCTCTCCATCACCGCCAACCTCTCAGACTCCAACGCCCCCTACGCCCGCATGAATCTGCCCCTCACCAAAGGCGCCGTCGAACCGATGGACGCCCGTAGCTTTGCGGGAGTCGAATTCGAAGCCCGCGGCGAAGGTGCCTACGCCCTGCGCATCCAAACCACCAAATCGAACTTCCAAGCCACCCCCACCTGGTCCACCGTTCGCATCCCCTTCGACGCAAAACTCGACCTCGCCCAACTCACCCTTCTCACCTTCGAAATCGCCCGCCCCGGCGGCGAACGGGCATGGTTGGAACTCGACAACGTCCGCTTCTACAAAGCCGAAACCGCCGCGTTTTTCGAAGAAGAAATCCCCGCCTCCCGCAAATACCGCGAAGAGAGCTACGCGCAGTTCCAGCGCTTCGCCTCACGCATGGAAAAGGAAAATCCGCCCGTCCAACCGCGCGCCAATGCACTCGCGAAGGCCCTCGGCTATCCCGTCCCCGGCCTCTCCGCTCCGGGCCTGCCCCGCCTGGAGCAGTTCGGCGAAGACAGCGTCGCCACCTACTACCGCGCCTGGGTCCCCGTCGCGCCCGACATGGACGTCTACGGCCTCTATCTGGTCCCGAAAAACGCCAAGTTCCCCGCCCCCCTCGTCATCGCCAAACACGGCGGCGGCGGCTACCCGGAACTCGCGATTTTCAAAGGCGGCGGCAACTATCACGACATGATCCGCGGCGCCGCCAAAGAGGGCTATGTCGTCTGGGCGCCCATCACGCTGATGCACCCCTTCCGCGATCGCGACAACGGCACCCCCATCCCGCTCGAAGTCCGCCGCGACATGGACGCCCAATTCCGCAAACTCGGCACCAGCCTCATGGGCGTCGAAACCATGCGCATCTCACTCTCGCTCGACGCCATGCTCCGCCGCCCCGAAGTCGACCCCAAACGCGTCGCCATGATCGGCCTCTCCTACGGCGGCTACTTCACGCTCTACACCATGGCGCTCGACCCGCGCATCAAGGTCGGCGTCGCCAGCTGCTCCTTCCGGGACCGCGAAGCCATGACGAAGGAGATGCCGGCCGGCAAGCAACCCGAAGGCCGCCCCTTCGATATGACCGGCCCCGATCTGGTCTCCCTCATCAGCCCGCGCGCGCTGCAACTGCAAAACGGCGTCAACGACAAAGGCCTGCCCATCGACATGGTGCGCAGCGCCGCCGCCGAGGCCAAAACCCACTACGCCCCCAACGGCCTCTTTGAATTCCAGGAATTCGACGGCGGCCACGAATGGCGCGGAGACATCGCATGGGCCTTCCTGCGCAAGCATCTCTAAAGCGCCAACAGCGCGCCTGGTTCATGTACGACTGGGCGAACTCCGCCTACAGCTCCACCGTCGTCACGCTCTTCCTCGGGCCGTACTTAACGGCCATCGCCAAGTCCGCCGCCTCGCCCGATGGCCTCATCCACCCCTTCGGTATCCCCATCGATCCCCGCTCCCTCTGGGGCTACCTCGTCAGCCTCTCCGTCCTCACCCAAGTCCTCGTCCTACCATTAATCGGAGCCATCGCCGACTACGGCCGCCGCAAGCGCGAAATCCTCGGCGTCCTCGCCTACACCGGCGCCTTGGCAACGATGTGCCTCTTCTTTGTCGAAGGCTCGAACTACCTCCTCGGCGCCGCGCTCTTCCTCATCGCCAATCTAACCTTCGGCGCCTCCATGGTCGTCTACAACGCCTTCCTCCCCGAAATCAGCGCACCCGAAGAACGCGACAACATCTCCTCCAAAGGCTGGGGCATCGGCTACCTCGGCGGCGGCCTCCTGCTAGCCCTGAATCTCGCCTTCCTCTCCTTCGCCACCAACCTCGGAATCAGCAAAGGAATGGCCGTCCGCATCAGCATGGGCAGCGCCGGGCTCTGGTGGGCACTGTTCACGCTGATCCCCATGAAAGGCCTCAAAAACCGCGGAGCCCAACGCGCCCTCCCGCCCGGCCAATCGATTTTCAAAGTCGGGTTCCAGCAGTTTTCCCACACCATCAGGAACCTCCGCCGCTACCCCAAAACCCTGCTCTTCCTGGCCGCCTATCTCACCTACAACGACGCCATCCAAACCGTCATCGCCATGGCCGGACAGTTCGGCAGCGACGAGCTGAAAATGCCCATGGAGCAGCTCACACTCGCCATCCTCATGGTCCAGTTCGTCGCCTTCGCCGGCGCGCTCCTCTTCAACTGGATCGCCACGAAATTCACCGCCAAACGCACGGTTCTCGCGGCGCTAATCATCTGGACCGGAGTCCTCATCTACATCTACGTCTCGGTCTCCACGCCGACGGAATTCTTCATCATGGCCGCGCTAGTCGGCCTCGTCATGGGCGGCAGCCAGGCGCTCAGTCGCTCCCTCTTCTCCTTGATGATCCCCGAGGGCAAAGAAGCCGAATACTTCAGCCTCTACGAAATCAGCGACAAGGGGACCAGCTGGCTCGGCCCCCTTGTCTTCGGTCTGGCCCTGCAGATGACCGGCTCCTACCGCCTCGCGGCGCTTTCCCTCGCCATCTTCTTCATCGTCGGCTTCGCCCTGCTAACCCGCGTCAACATTGACGAAGCCGCCGCCGAAGCACACGCGAAGGCGCCGTAATACTACTGGCAATAAGTCGCCCCACGCAGCGAACAGCCCACGGGGACTGTCCGGGCAGAACCCCCGATACAATGCCCCCCGGTCCGGGGTACAGGACTGTACCCCAGACCAGGAACTCCCCCCATCACCGCAAAACCGCCTACCGCCCCACGTAGGAAACAGTCCGCGAGGTCACGCTCGAATTCCCCGCGCTATCAGTCACCGTCAGTTCAATCACATAGTCCGTGTAGGCCTGCGCGAACTGCACCGTGATCTTCGGCGTATCGGCCGACGCCGGGAAAATCCCCGCCGAACCGCCGCTCACCTTCCACTTGTACGTCAACCCGGTGCCCACCGAAGCGGCCCCATCCAGTGTCATCTCAAACAACGTCGTCGTCCGGTCCGTCGGCGCAATTTTCGCCTCTGTCACCGTCGCCGCCGCCGGCGCCGTGATCCCGTACAGCGCAATCGTTCCGCTCGTCTCATTCGCCAACACCAGCATCGGCTGCTTCGTCGGACTATCGGCCGCAGCGATCGTCAGGATACCCTCCGGCGCCAGGTCGCCGCCCGTCACCGCCGTCGGATTGCCTTTGAAATCCCGCGACGTCGCGTAAGTCACGAACACCGGCTTCTCCGGATCCGTCACGTCGTAAACCATCACGCCACCCATACGTTCCAGACCAATGAACGCATACAGCTTCCCGTTGATCTCCGACACAACCACGCCCTCCGGCTCCGGCCCCTTGTTATCGCTCCGGTCGTCCTTCGTGTTGTTCGTGCTGCTGGTGTTGAAGTTGTCCGGCAGGTTCTTCTCAAAGTACCGTTCAAACTGGTCACCGCTATCCCACACCAACTTCCCGGCCGCATCCCAGATGCTGAACGAGCGCCCGCCCAGCACCAACAGCCGGTCCTGGTCCCCGTCCCCATCGGTGTCGCCGCCGAACCTCGTCACCGTCAACCGGCCCAACTGCGCGTTCCCCTTTAACGCCGTACCATTCGGAAACGCTTGGGCGTCCAGGTTCAACGTCCCCACCCGCGCCTCCTCCGCAAAGTCGCCCCAATCCCGCGCATCGCCTTCATTCGCCGTGATCAGCCACGTCTTGCCCTTCGCCTGAAACGCCGCAATCCCGTCGGGCTGATACATGCCCAACACCGGCCAGTTGGCGATGTTAATCGCGTTGTCCCGGTCGCTCGCGTCGAACCCATTGCCCGGCAAGTTGTGGTCCTTGAACCCCAGCCCAGCCAACTTCGTGAACTTGCCCGAAGCGATGTCCAGAATGCCAATCGCGTTGTTCTCCTGCAACGTCACAAAGGCCGTCTTCGAGTCGGGCGCGACCGCAATAAACTCCGGCTCCAAATCCTGCGCCACGCTCGCGTTGCGCCCGTAGATGCGAATGGAAACATCCAGATCTTCTTTCTTGAACGCCTTGAAATCCGCCGTCCGCACAGCCGCTTGCCCGATACCGATCACCCCGTTGCTCACATCGATAATCGACACCGATCCTTCCGGATCTTCCTTGTAATTCAAGCTCGGCTCGCCCTCGTTCGCCGTCAGCACATACTTCCCATCCGGCGTAAACGTGATCATGTCCGGCTGCGCGCCCACGCGCACCGCGCCCTGCAAATTCCCCGTCGCGTCATAGAACAATACGCTGCCCGGATTCGTCTTCGGATCGGCCTCCACCGCCACCGCCAGAATGCCATTCTTCACCGCCACGCTGTTGGCAACCTTGCCATAAATCGCGGGGATGAAAATGCGGAATACCGCCACCGGCTTCGCGGGGTTGGAGATGTCCATCGCCTCAATCGCCGGCACGAAGGCGTTCGTGAAAAACAGCCGCTTCGTCGCCGGGTCATAGGCGGCAATCTCTGCCGCTCCCTGGTCAAATACGCCGGTGCTGACACCGCCCAGCTTCTCGATCTTGAATGTCTGGGCAAACGCGGCCCCTACACAGAGCACGCACAATAGGAATCTTTGCATCCCTAAACGTATATCAACGGAACGTTACAGCCCCATCAACGCCCAATATCAACTCTATGAATTGCGTGTTAACAGCTCAGCTAACCCGCACCACCACCCGCCCCCGAACCTGCCCCGCCAACACCCGCCCCGCCCACTCCGGCAACTCCTCCAACCCAATCTCCGCCGTCAACGAATCCAACACCGCCACATCCAGCCCCTCCGCCAACATCCCCCAAATCCGCCGCCGCTCCGCGTTCGCAACTTCCACCGAATTCACACCCAACACACTCACACCCCGCAAAATAAAGGGAAACACCGTGGTATTCAACGAAACACCCCCGGCCAATCCGCAAGCCGCCACCGCCCCGCCCTGCCCCATCGTCCGGATCAACCCCGCCAACGTATCCCCGCCCACCGTGTCCACCGCCCCGCTCCACCGTTCACTCTCCATCGGCCGCGTCGCCGGCGCCGAAAGCTCCGCCCGGTCCATCACCTCCGCCGCCCCCAAACCCTGCAAATACGTGGCCTCCTCAAGCCGTCCCGTACTCGCCACCACCCGGTAGCCCTTCCGCGCCAACAGCGCCACTGCAATCGACCCCACACCCCCAGCCGCGCCCGTCACCACCACATCCCGCCCGCCCGGCCGCACCCCGTGCCGCTCCAACGCATCCACGCACTGCATCGCCGTAAACCCCGCCGTCCCAATCGCCATCGCCTGCCGAAGCGAAAAAGCCGCCGGCACCGGCACCACAAACGAAGCCGGCACCCGCGCCACCTCCGCATACCCACCCCAATACTTCTCGCTCAGCCCGCACCCCGTTACAACAACCGCATCCCCCACCGCAAACTCCGCCGAACCCGACTCCTCCACCACCCCCGCCAAATCAATCCCCGGCACCATCGGAAACGCACGAATGACGCCTGGCGATCCCGTCATCGCCAGGCCGTCTTTGTAGTTCAAGCTCGACCAGTGCACACGAATCCGCACGTCGCCCGCGGGCAACCACGCGTCATCGATCTCTCCCAAACGGCTCTCGATCTTGCCGTCGGATTTCGTCACCAGCCAGCCGCGCATTACTTCTTCTTCGCCTTCATCCCGGCCGTGAAGTAGTTCACTTCGCCCATGTAAATGGACTCAGCCTTCTCCACCAATTTCCCGTTCGCTTCCGAAGCCGTCCGCGCCTTCACCCACTCCGGGTCCGCCTGGAACGCCTTCCACGAAGCATCCCGCGCCTCGCGGCTCGGATACGCCAGGACGTAAATCAGGTCCTTCTCCGAACCCTTCTCTTTATCCATCGGCCCCCAGAAGCCCACAATCTCCATCCCGTGCTTCACGAACAACGCGTTCGTGTGGTTCCGGAACCGGTTGTGCAGATCTTCCAATTTCCCCGGAAATGCGTGGTAAATCCGCATTTCATAAAACTTCCCCGTCGTCTTCACCGATGGCGAAGGAGCAGGAGTCTGAGCAAATGAGGTGGCCACAAAGGCCGTGCAGAGCAGTAGCAGCGTGCGCATAGGTTTCGAGTATATCGCCCCGGCTACAATGAAGTCTCCCGCATGCAGGACGCACTTCTCAGCGCGCTCGCCCAAGGAGCCCTCCTCCTCACCGCCAACCGCCGCCTCGCCCGCCACTGGCGCATCGTCTACGACGAACAGCAAAAGGCCGCCGGCGCCACCGCCTGGCCCGCCCCCGCCATCCGCGCCTGGCCCGATTGGGTCACCGAATCCATCGACTCGCTCTTCCCCAATCACCTCATCCCCACCCCCTTCGCCGAACGCCGCGGCTGGTTCAAAATCATCGATGCTGGCCCTCTCCTCGATCAACAAGCCACCGCCGATGGCGCCGCCCAGGCCTGGGCCCTCTGCCAGCAATACGAACTCCCCCTCGCTCACCCGTCCTTCGAGCAAACCGACGACACCGCCAAGTTCCGCGACTGGGCCCTCGACTTCGAACGCCGTGCCAACAAAAACAACTGGCTCCCCGCCGCCCGCCGTGAACAGTGGCTCACCGAAAATCTCCCGCTCACCATCCGCGAAGTCTGGCTCGATGGCTTCGATGAAACCACGCCCGCCCAACGCACCCTCATCAACAAGCTCAACCACCGCGTCTACGAATCCGCCACCCGCCCCGCCGGCAATATCCAGCGCACCCACTACGCCGACGCCACCGCCGAAATCCACGCCGCCGCACGCTGGGCCCGCACCCTCCTCGAACGCGGCGAAGCAAAATCCATCGGCATCGTCGTCCAAAAACTCGCCGACCTCCGCCCCTCCGTCGAAGCCATCTTCGAAGACACCCTCGGCGCGCCCCTCTTCAACATCTCCCTCGGCCGCCCTCTCACCGAATGGCCCATCATCGCCGACGCTCTTCTCCTCCTCCGCTGGCTCGCCCGCCCGCTCGACATCGGCAGCGCCGGCGTCCTCCTCCGCTCCCCGTTCCTGAAGGGTGCCGACATCGAACGCGCCGCCCGCGCCCAATGGGACGGCGCCCTCCGCGCCAATAACGTTCTCGAACTCTCCCCCCAAGGCCCGCCCCTCCTGGCCGAAGCTCTCCGCCAAACGAAAGCCCTCCTCGACGCCCAACCCCGCCAGCAATCCCCCGGCGCGTGGGCCCGCCAAATCCCGGCTATTCTCGAAGCCGCCGGCTGGCCTGGCGATCGCACCCAGTCCAGCCCCGAACGCCAGGCCCTCGCCCGGTGGCAACAAACCCTCCGCGAGTTCGCCGCGCTCGATATGGTCGAACCCTCCCTCCCCTTCGCCCAGGCGGTTTCCCTCCTGAACGACCTCGCCGGCGAAGCAATCTTCCAGCCCGAAACCGCCGAAATGCCCATCCAGATCCTCGAAGCCCTCCAAGCCGCCGGCTCCCGCTTCGACGCTCTCTGGGCCATGGGCATGACCGACACCGTCTGGCCCGCCCCCGCCAAGCCCAACCCCTTCATCCCGCGCATCCTCCAACGTGAATTCGACCTCCCCCACGCCACCCCCGAACGCGAACTCCGCTTCGCCCGCGACGTCACAGACCGTCTCCTCCGCAGTGCCAACACCGTCATCTTCAGCCACCCCGAACGCGATGGCGACGAAGAACTCCGCCCCAGCCGCCTGATTCTCGAATACCCCGAAATCCCGCCGGAATCGAATGAATACCCCGGCTACGCCATCGCCGCGCCGCTCGAAGAAACCGCCGACACCACCGCCCCCGCCCTCACCAAGGACACCCCCGTCCGCGGCGGCACCGGCATTCTCGCCTGGCAATCGGTGTGCCCTTTCCAAGCCTTCGCCCGCGTGCGCCTCAAAGCCGAAGAATGGGAAGAGCCCGAACCCGGCCTCTCCGCCCTCGAACGCGGCAACGCCCTCCACGGCGCGCTCGCCGCGTTGTGGAACCGCTTCAAAACCCGCGACGCCCTCGCCAGAATCGGCGATATCGACCGCCGCGACGCCATCACCGAAGCCGCCCAAACCGGCCTCAATACGCTCCCCGCCGCCGGCCGCGAACGGCTCCTGGAGCTCGAACAAATCCGCCTCGAAGCCGTCCTCGCCGATTGGATCGAACTCGATTTCGAACGCGACAACTTCACCGTCGAATCCATCGAAAGCGAAGTCAAACTCGGCCTCCCGCTCAAAGCCCGTGCCGATCGCATCGACCGGCTCCCCACCGGCGAACTCGTTCTCATCGATTACAAAAGCACCGCCCCCAGCAAGAAGGTGTGGAGCGGCGAACGCCCCGACAATCTCCAACTCCCCCTCTACGCCACGTCACTCCCGGAAACCCCATCCGCCATCGTCTTCGCCCAACTCAAACGCGGCGAACACAAGTTCGACGGCCTCGCCGCGGCCGAAGGCTTAATGCCCGGCGTCAAGCCCCCGCCCCAAGGCTGGCCCGAACAGCTTCAGGAGTGGCGCGAAACCATCGCCAAAATCTGGAAGGAGTTCGAAGACGGCCGCGCCGACGTCGACCCCAAAGACAACGGCAAACCCTGCCGCCAGTGCCACCTCCACTCCCTCTGCCGCGTCTACGACACCACCATCCAGCCCGACGACGACCCCGCCTAAGCGAACAACAACCGGCCCTTCGGCTCCGGGATCGCACGCCCCAACTCCCGCGCGGTCTCAATCCATTCCCCGATCACCGTCTCCACGTTCTCCAACGCCTCCTGGCGCGTCGCTCCATCCGCGGCACAACCAGCCAACTCTGGCACCTCAGCGATGAAGGCGTCGTCCTCAGCACTCCAATACAGGATCACCTCGTATTTGGTCATTGCCATAACCACAATGAAGCAACCTCCGTCCATAGAAAATCACACCCCACACCGATGATTCCCCCACCCTCCGCCCGTCTATACCAACATAGGAACCACCAACATGGAAATCACCAATCGCGATCTCACCATCATCCGGCTAATCGACGCCCCGCCCGAAGCCGTCTTCAAATGCTGGACCACCCCCAGCCTCATCACCCAATGGTTCACCCCGCCCCCCTATGAAACCATCCGCGCCGAAATCGACCTCCGCCCCGGCGGCAGCAGCCTCATCACCATGCGCAGCCCCGAAGGCGTCGAAATCCCCAACCCCGGCATCTACCTCGAAGTCATCCCCAACCAGAAAATCGTCGCCACCGACGCCTACACCTCCGCCTGGGAACTCGCCGACAAACCCTTCATGACCCTCATCCTGACCTTTGAAAACGTGAACGGCAAAACCCAATACACCGCCGTCGCCCGCCACTGGTCCGTCGCCGACCGCGAAGCCCACGAAAACATGGGCTTCCACAGCGGCTGAGGCATCGCCACCGATCAACTTGCCGCCCTCGCCGCCAGTCTCTAATCTCCCCCCCCTCAGGGGGCGACAATTCCAAACACATTCCCCTCCGGATCCACCCCATCCACGCCCCCCCAAGGGCGCCGCAACAGCCGCACGCCCAGCCCCTCCAGCCGCCCCACGTCCCCATCAAAAACCAACTTGATCGGTGTCTCCTCCCGCACCGGCCCCACCTCCCAGTCCCCCTCCACTCCGTGCAATCCAAACCCCTCAAACTCCACCCACCCCCCAGACTCCGCCTTCACCGCCAGCCCCAACACATCCCGGTAAAAAGCCGTCATCCCCGCCAAATCCCGCACAAAAATCATCGCCATTCGAATCGCCATATTTCCCAGCCTACCCCGAACTCCTTTCAACGCCATCACATCTTTCCACCAATCCCCCTCAGCACGCACGCGCCTCTTGGTTGAAGGCGCCCGTTCGGCCGCCACGCTCGTCGGTCCCGGAAGTGACCACATCGCCAGCCCATTCGCGCCTCTCCGTGTATGGGCTGGTTACTTTCTCTCTCCTCCGCCGTCGTCGCCGCCATCGCCGGCTGCCTCCTCGCCTTCTACATCGGCGAAAAATGCGTCACCTGGTATCGCATCAGTAGCTTCGAAGGCGGCTCCGGCTATGCCGTCATCTTCATGTCCTTGGGTGGCCTCCTCGCAGGCTTCCTCGTCGGCCTGGCGGTGTCGAAATCCTTCGGCACCGGCTTCCTCCACGGCACCGGCCTCGCCCTCGCCACGGTCATAGCCATCTCCGGCGCCGTCTACGTCCTGGCCCGCCTCGGCGGCGACGTCCCGCCGGAACTAAACGGCGACACGCTCCACCTCCAAGTCGAAATGCGCATGGCCCCCGGCTGGCAACCCTCCCACCTAGCCCAGGCCGGCCGAAACTACTGCCTGCTAACATCCCTCGCCGGCAACCAGCGCCGCCGCCCCCGCTACGGAACACTGGACTTCAAGAACGCCACCCAACAAGACGGCCGCTGGATCGTTCCCTGCCAAGTCGACATCCACTCCACCCGCTCCCCGCTCCTGGTCGGCCTCCAGCTCGGCAAAAAGACGAATCTGGAATTCGTCTCGCCCCTGCCATCCCACCCCACCGCCGCCCACGAGCAGTGGACCCCCTGGTCCTCCACCGGCTTCCCCCAAACCCAAGCCTCCGGCTACGAATACCGCGTCCGGGTGAAGCGCGACAACGAAGTCCGCGCCGAACGCCAGGCCGCCGAAACCAAAGAGTACGAGGATCGCCAACGCAACTTCGCCGCCCTCAACGACGCGTCCCCGCTCAAAGCCTGGCTCCCCTTCGCCAACTCCTACAACAGCGACGACATCTCCGGCCGCGCCCAGCGTTACCTCGGCACGCGCCTCGCGGAACTCGAATCCCTGCTCGCCGATTCCGACCCCGCCATAGTCATGGGCGCACTGAAAGTCCTCCTAAACCAGGAGACCATCCCCGCAACGCTAACCCCAGCCATCATCGCCGCCGGCCGCGCCGTCCTCCCGCTCATCGAAAAAGCAAAACAAGCGAAGGACCCCGACGACCCCGACCAACTCAGCGAAAAACAAGCCCGCGAATTCGTCGAGATCTGGAAGTCAGTAGCCGAAAAGGCCAACGCCCCCATCGGCAAAATGAAAACGGAGATCGGCGTCGCCGCCGCCTACGCCAAGCAAGGCGACATGCAGGACCTGGCCATGGCCATGCGCTAGGCCGCGCCGCCATTCCAGCCCACAAAGCCACCACCCAGCGTCCACCACCCACCCTCCACCACCCACGCAGCGCAAAACTCACGGGGACACCCGCGGGCCGAAGGCCGGGTGTCCCCAGACACACTACTCGCCCGCCCGCGCCTTCTCCGCCACTAATCGAACCAACCGCAACGGCTTCCGAGCCCACTCATGCTCGGCCACAACATCCTCATACTTCCGAATCACAAACCCATCAAAAATCCGCAACAACTCATTCGTCTCATACTCAAACGGCGCCCCGCCCGCCTCCTTGTGCGCGCACTCCACCACCACCACGCCCCCGGGCCGCAGCGCCTCCCGAATCCGATACACACTCCGCTTTTCAAGCGGATAAATCAGCGCAATCAAATCCCACTGCCCAACCCCAAAATCAAACTCCTCATCCGAAGCCAAAACGGCATTCAACTTCACCCCCGCCATCCGCGCCTGCGCCAACCCAGCCGCCGAAGTATCAAACCCCGTCACATCCCAACCCAGCTTCGCCAAATACACCGCATTCCGCCCCTGCCCCATCCCCACATCCAGCGCCCGCCCCGGCTTCCGCCCCTTCACCGCCTCCATCAACAACGCATTCGGCGCCCGCAAAAACCCCGCCCCCGAGTCCCCATAAATCGAGTCATAAAACACGCCCTCATCCCGCGACGCAATAACCGAAAGAATCTTCCCCACCTCCCCCGGCGGCACGCCATCCGCGACCAGCTTCGCCCGATACCGTTCCGTCGTCACCGCCCACGGCAACGCCCCATTCCCCGGCACCTTCCGCCAATTCAAAAAGGCAGCATACGCCGCGCCCCCCTCCACCTGCGCAAACCCAGCAGCAGCAAAAAGAAGGAAACAAATCACACAGCGCAACATGCACCCAGTGTATGCGCCAATCCACCCGCCACCTCCGCCCTTTAACCCACGCAGCGAACCACCCACAGGGAAACCCGCGTGCCGAAGCGCGCAGCGCGCAAGCCGGGTGTCCCCAGACGCCATACGCGCCCGCACACCACGTCGCCAAAGCCGGTCAGCCCGACAATTACGCCCCCATCACCATGAGCGGCGCAAGCTGCCCTAACAAATCTCCTCCCCGCAAACAATCCGGTGCCCATCCGGCGTCGTCAACCCAAACTCCCGCAACCCCCACGGCTTATTGGTCGGCCGCGAAGTCACCATCGCCCCCTTCCCCACAAACTCCTCGTAGAGCGCATCCACGCCCGTCACATTCCAATACGCATAATACGAGTGATTCCCCAACTCCCCCGCCGGCCGCTCGCCAATACACTCCCCCAACATGACCCGAAAGCAATCCCGAGTCAGAAAGCTCCACCCCTCCGCACGAATCGGGTCTTCCCGAAACCCCAGCACATCGACGTAGTACCGAGTCGAAACCGCCAGATCACAAACCGCCAGAACACACCGCGAATTGACAATAGCCGCCATGCCCAGTTCTCTCCCAAACCTAACGCCAACCGCGCCCTCCATTGAATCCGTGACACCCACTGCCTAATCCGGTAATCTGCAACGAAAGGTATCCACCATGGAAGTCGATCTCAGTCCCGAGCTTGAAAAGCGACTCAACGACTTGGCCACGCAGACCGGCCGGCCGGCCGCTGAGTTGGTCCGGGATGCAGTCTCCGATCTGGTTGATGAACTTGCCGGTACGCGTACCTTGCTCGATCGTCGCTATGACGACATCAAAAGCGGCAAGGTCAAGCTCATTCCGGGTGACCAGATTGAGGCCTACTTCCGCGAGAAAAGCGAGAACGCCCGCCGGTCGTGAGCGGCTACGAGTTTCATCCGGAAGCTCGTTCTGACCTTGATGAAATTTGGGAGTTCATTCGTGCCGACAACCTGGACGCCGCTGACCGCGTGATCGCAGAAATTCTCGCCGCCATTCGCGCTCTTGTGCCATTCCCTCATGCGGGCCACCGACGTCCGGATCTCACCGGCCACCCCATGCGTTTCAAGCGGGTCCGGGACGACCTGATTGCCTACGCGCCGGATGAAAAGCCGCTGTGGGGCATCGCTGTTCTTCATGGCCACCGCAGCCCGCGCACCATGGCCGCCATTCTCAGAGGCCGGGAAAACTAATCTACTGCTACGCCTCGTTCTGGAAATACAAAAGGGCTTTTCACCCGGCAAGATCGCCAACCAGTCTGTCGCCTCCGTCCGGCGCAACCGGGGCCGCCGAATTACCTCCTGCTACTCGGCGAGACCGTTGCCGCCAACATGCATCTGAACGGAGCCGCCCAAAGCCAGCAGAACCACCTGAGCCGGCGGGCAAAGGAGTTGGAGTCGCACCGGCGCGATGATATTCGTGCCGCGAGCCATCGGCACGACGGTCCCGCCGCGCGGCCGCGATCTCAGCCTCGATCGCCTCCAAAGACAACGCATCTAACCCAGCCGCCGCACGCGCTCAGGACCTGCGAAACCAGTCCGGAGCCAGCTCTCGTTCGATCACACGCAGCACATATGCCTCGACGGAGAGCCCCTGCGCCCCGGCCTTCACTTCCAAGACCCGCGCATCTGCCTCGGAGATATTGATTGTCAGACTCATAGCAGCAGTTCGCACCTCCCAAAACCACAAACAAAACGGCACGGGCCGTTGCCCAGCAACCCTATCGCTGCTGCGTCATCACCACGCGCAAAACCTGATTAATCCGCGTCGAATAGCCGGCACCATACTGCCGGATCCACTCAAACACATCGGCATCCAAACGCACCGCCACCAACTTCTTCGGCGCGCGCTTAAACTGAGTCAACTGCTTGTCGGAAAGAGCCGGAATATCCGAGTAGTCGATCTGGCCCTCCTCGCCCCGCGCCTGCCGCTTTGCCACGCCGTCGAGCACACCCTTCTGACGCTTAGTCAGTGGCTTGCTCCAAATAGATTCGGCGCTCACGCGGATTGGCTTCCCGGGCTGAGATGATTCGGACTGTTTCTTCGCCATCTGGGCTCTCCTCGATATAGACATGCACCACCAGCAACACGGCCTTGCGAACCCCGCCAATCGCATGCCAGCGCTGCTCGCCATCAACCGTACGATCTTTGCGCAGGACAAGATCCGGATCAGCAAACACTCGCGATGCCGTCTCAAAATCTAAACCAGAGTGCTTCTTTTGGTTTGTCCGGTTTTTCTCCGCATCCCATTCAAAGAGCATTCCGTTATACACAACGTATAACACTACCAACCCCGGAAAGCCACCCCCGTCGCCAACCACGCTACCCTAAAATCACCCATGCCCCCGCCCGACGCCGCCACCCGCGAACGCGCCCTCGACATCTCCGAATCCTTCCTCGTCCAGGCCCCCGCCGGCTCCGGCAAAACCGAACTCCTCACCCAACGTTTCCTCGCCCTCCTCTCCACAGTCGACAACCCCGAAGCAATCGTAGCGATCACCTTCACCCGCAAAGCGGCCGGCGAAATGCGCACCCGCATCACCGGTGCCCTCCAAAAAGCCCAGCTCCCACAACCCGCCGAACCCCACGCCCAACGCACCTGGCAACTCGCCCACGCCGCCCTCTCCCGCGACGCCCAACTCCAATGGGGCCTCCTCGAAAACCCCTCCCGCCTCCGCATCCTCACGCTCGACTCCCTCTGCGCCTCCCTCACCTCCCAAATGCCCTGGCTCAGCCGCATGGGCGGCCCGCCCGCATTGGCCGACGACCCCGCCACCCTCCACCACGAAGCCGCCCTCAAAACCCTCGCCCTCCTCGAACAACGCGACCTCTTCCACAACGAACTCACCACCCTCCTCCTCCACCTCGACAACAACCTCCCCCGCGTCGCCGAACTCCTCATGCACATGCTCGGCCGCCGCGATCAATGGCTGCGCCACATCGCCAACGGCCTCAACCGCGACCACCTCGAAGCCAGCCTCAAAGCCATCTCCGACGCCGCCGTCAATCGCGTCCGCCACCGCGTCCCCTTCAACGCCTGGGACCTCCTCGCCTACGCCCAACTCACCCCCGATACCGACGACGCCCTCACCCGCCACCAAGCCCTCGCCGACTTCCTCCTCACCAAAGAAGGCAGCCCCCGCAGCCGCATCACCAAGAACGAAGGCTTCCCCCCCAAGGACCCCCGCAAGCCCGAAATGGAGTCGCTCTGCCGCAACCTCGCCCCCCACTTCGCCACCGACCTCCACGCCCTCCGCCTCGCCCCGCCCGCCCACTACACCGACAAACAATGGGGCATCATTGAAGCCCTCGAAGGCGTCCTGAAACTTGCCGTCGCCCAACTCCGCATCGTCTTCCAGGAACGCCGCACAACAGACTTCGTCGAACTCACCCTCAGCGCCACCCAGGCCCTCGGCACCGACGCCGAACCCACCCCCCTCGCCTACGCCCTCGACTTCAAAATCCAGCACCTCCTCCTCGACGAATTCCAGGACACCTCCCGCAGCAAATTGGCCCTGTTGGAACGAGTCATCGCCGACTGGGCCCCCGGCGACGGCCGCACCGTCTTCGCCGTCGGCGACCCCATGCAAAGCATCTACAGCTTCCAGGAAGCCGACGTGTCATTGTTCGAACAATGCCGCCGCCAAGGCCTCGGCCGCCTCCCCCTCGAATCCCTAACCCTAAGAGCCAACTTCCGCTCCACCAGCAACCTGGTCGACTGGTTCAACGCAACATTCCCCAAGGTCCTGGCCCCCGAAGACGACCCCACCAGCGGCGCCGTCGCCTACTCCCCCAGCGCCGCCCAGCGCGACGCGCTCGACGGCCCACCCGTCATCTGCCATCCCGTCACCGCCGAGTCCGAACCCGCCGCCATCGCCGACGTCGTCGAGTCCGCCGAAGGCAAAGTCGCCATCCTCGTCCGCCGCCGTGCCGACGCCCA
This sequence comes from Bryobacteraceae bacterium, assembly GCA_044358225.1. Taxonomy (GTDB): domain Bacteria; phylum Acidobacteriota; class Terriglobia; order Bryobacterales; family Bryobacteraceae. The sequence continues at coordinate 74,485 of JBIKOG010000009.1, forward strand.
CGCCATCGTCACCGAACTCCGCCGCCGCAACATCCTTTTCCAAGCCGTCGAAATGGACCCCCTCGCCGAACGGTCCATCGTCCAGGACCTCCGCGCCCTCACCCGCGCCCTCCTCCACCCGGCCGACCGCGTCTCCTGGCTCGCCATCCTCCGCGCCCCCTGGTGCGGCCTCGAACTCGCCGAACTCACCAAAATCGCCCAATTCCCCGTAATCCTCGAAGCGTTGCCAACGGCAAGCCATCCGCGCCTCCAACGCATCGCCCCCATATTGCTAACAGCGTTAACGGAGTCCCGCCGCCGCAGCCTCCGCCGCCACGTCGAAGAAACCTGGCGCGCCCTCGGCGGCCCCGCCTGCCTCCGCGATAAAGCCGAAGAGGTCGACGCCCAAACGTTCTTCACCCTCCTCGACACCCTCGACCAAGCCAGCGACCTCCCCGACTTCACCGCCCTCGACGAAGCCCTCGAAAAGCTCAACGCCGCCCCCGACCCCAACGCCCCCGACCGCGTGCAAGTCATGACCATGCACAAGTCCAAAGGGCTCGAGTTCGACAACGTCATCCTCCCCTGCCTGTCAACGAAGCCACGCGCCGGCAACAGCCCGCTCCTCCGTTGGAGCGAGATGGAAGATTTGGTGATCGGGACCATCCGCGAAACCGGTTCCGACCGCGACGCCGTCTACGACTATCTCGGCGTCCACGAGCGCCGCAAGGCCGACCACGAATCCGGCCGCCTCCTCTACGTAGCCACAACCAGAGCCAAAAAGCGCCTGCACCTGTTCGGCGAAAAGGACGAAAAGGGCAGCTTCCTGGCCCGCCTCTGGCACGCCGTAGGCGACCAGTTCCCCGCTCCGACCGTCGTGGCGCCATCCGCGCCCACAGTGCCCGTCAGCCGCGGAGTCCCCCTCCGCCGAGTCCCCGAAACCTTCGATATCCCGAAGCCCCAACCAGCCCTGAACTGGCAAATCGAAGACCGCACCGGCGACGAAGCGCTGGACGTATACACTGCCGACAACGAGACCTACCGGATCATCGGAACCCTGGTCCATCGTGTGTTGCAGCTAATCGCCCAAAAAGGCTGGAGCGAGGATCGCGAAGCCGCAATCCGGACCCAGTTATCCGCAATGGGAGTCCCCCGCAACGAACTCGACTCCGCAACCGAGCGAACGATGGAAGTCATCCGCCAGACGCTGACCAGCGACCGAGGCCGCTGGATCTTGCAGGAGCACGAAGAAGCCGTAAACGAGTGGGAAGTAAGTGGCGTCTTCGGCAATCACATCTATAGCCGCAAACTAGACCGTTCCTTCATATCGGAAGGCGTCCGCTGGATCGTCGATTATAAAACCGGCGGCAACCACGACCAATACCGAGCCCAACTGGAGCAATACGCCGAGCTAGTCAGCCGCCTCGACCACCGGCCCATCAAGCTCGGCCTCTACTTCCCCCTAACGGGCGCCTGGCACGAATGGACCCCATCGACCCAAACCCCGGCGACCCAAACACTCCTACCCCCGTCCCCCTGATCCCGTCCCCCAGCCCCCCATCCGCCGGATACCCGGCCAACCAGCCGCGAACTCGGCCATCCCTGCCGCCCCCCTGCCGTTTTACGGAAATCCCCGGGGCCCCATGCGCACCGCGCAACCAACTCAACGAGCCCGCCCCACCACCTCCAGCCGCCACCGGTGTTTTACGGAAAAACCCTAGCCGCTAGCGCCGTTCAGCCAAGAGAATCAACGACTGGCCTAAAGGGAGGTTCACGCCGGCGGGCAGTAGTTTCGACTCCACCGCCAACGGGCCATAGAGCAGTTTGTCCAACCACGGCGAAACCGGTCGCACCCCGCTCTCGGGATCCCCACCAAATAGAGGCTCGATCACACGAAACTTCAGCAAGGCGACGGGCAGCAACAGGGAGTTCGCGTAGGTGCAGCGCAGAACCTTAAACCCCGTATCTTCAGCCAGTTGCATCAATCGGGACCGGGTGAAACGCTGCCGTTCCATGGCGTGAATCGAGTGATGGCTCTTCAAAATATCCAGCGCCGAGGCCCGCAACGCCAGGAACCCGCCGGGTTTAAGAACCCGGTGAAACTCCGCCATCGGCCGGCGCTCGTCGCCCAGGGGCATGTGGACGATCACATCCATGCTCACCACGGCGTCGAAGGCGGCATCTTTGTAGGGCAGCGCCTGGATATCACCCTGAGCCAAGTGGTTGATTCCCAACCCCTTACCGTACTCCAACCCCTCCCAACCGAGGTCCAGCGGGAACATCGGCCAGCGGTAGCGGTGGGCCAGCGCCTGGGCAAAATGCCCGGTCCCGCACCCGGCTTCGAGCACCCGTCCGAACTGCCGTTGTTTCGCCACCGGATCCAATAACCCGAACATTATGTGGCGCATACCGCGATACCACCAGAAGTCGTTCTCGGCTTTGGCGATGTTGGCAAACTCGGCCGGATTCATCATGGCAGATAGTGCTCCCGGTGCTCGCGATAATAGTCCAGAGTGAGCCGGGCGCCATTCGCGAACGGTACCCTTGGCGACCAACCTAAGATCTCTCGAATGAATGAGTTATCGGTGGAGAAACTGCCAATATCGATCGCCTTGTGTCCGTCCGGGAACGGCCGGAAACGCACCTCGCCGCCGCCTTCGGCTGCGAGGATGCGCGCCATCTCCGCCAACGGCAACGCCTCCAAACCGCCCACGTTCATATTGGTATGGGGAGGCGCCTTCTGCCCACCAGCTAACAGGCAAGCCTCAACAATATCATCAACATACACGGGATCCCGGAGCTGCTGGCCGTCTCCGAACACCTCAATGTTCTCGCCGTTCAGAGCACGGCGGAAGAAGTGGCCCAGCACGCCCTGTTCGGGGATGTTGAGAGCCATGCGGGGCCCGTACACATTGGTGAGGCGAAGAATGGTGGCGTCGAGTTCGCCACGGGCGGTCAGGAGGCGGTGGTAGGAGGCGGCGGCGTGTTTATGGATCCCGTTGAAATCAATCGGGTTAATCGGGTGCGACTCGTTGATCGGGAGGTACTGTGGGACCCCGTAGACCTGGCGCGTGGAGGCGTAAACCACCTTCACGCCGGGGCAGATGTCGCGTAGCGCCAACAGGAAACGGAGCTGGGAAGTTGTGTTCAGCTCCAGATCCCGCACCGGATCGCGCATGCTATTAATGTGGCTGATCTCGCCAGCCAGATTGAAGACCACGTCGGTGCCCACTATGGCGGAGTGGTACGTCGAAAGGGCACCGATATCGTCGTTTATGACGTCAATTTGTGCTGAAAACGGTGCTAAATTGTGCGTGTTTGCACCACACCCGCGCACAGTGGAATCCAGAACGGTGACCGCCGCGCCTTCGCGCGCCAACCGGACCGCCACGTTACTTCCGATGAAGCCCAGCCCACCCGTGACCAGGACCCGCTTCCCCGCGTAGTTCATTGCAATTGTCTTTAGTCTATCGCTTCCAGGGTCCGGGCGGCTTCGAGCAACAGATGGGACCCGATGGCCGGGTGCGGATGGCGCTGGTAGAAGGACCGGATATGGACCTCGACATCCTCCCAGGCGGAGACGACGGAACGGTAGACGATGGCGGGGTCGCCGTTGGCCCGCTGGCGCCAGCCTTGGATCTGCACGCAGAAACGGACGAAGGCGGTGATGAGACGCATCTCGTTGGCGAACAGGAGGTGGAAGAACTGGTCGCCGCGGCGGTAGCGGTTGACGATGGCTTCCACCTTGTTGGGTTTGTAGCTGTTGCAGTAGAGGGGCTCGGCTCCGTGACGGTGGAGGAGTTGCCAGACCTCCGCCAGGCGGGGCGCGAGGCGCATGCACATGCCGCCAAAAGTGCGTTCGAGGAGGCGGGCGTTGAGGACGTCGACACCAAGCTGGTCGACGTGGCGGCCGACGACGGGGGCGGCGGCGCCCCAGGCGAAGAGGGCCATGGAGTGGGGCCGGTCTTCGAGCTGATCCATCGTCCGGATGTGGGCGGCGGGCACGGTGGCGCGGAGCGCGGCCTGGACGGCTACGGCGACGGATTTGTAAGCGCGGTCGTAGTTGTGCGAGCGTTCGGACGGCGCGGCGGCGAGGCCGCCCTGACGGGCGCAGGTATGGCGCGAGGCGAGCGGGCGGCGGAGCAGCGGCGTTTCCGGCGCTTCGGCGATGAGCGTCAGCGGCGTCGTGTCCCCGGTGATGGCGCGGCAGATCAGGACGAGCGCCTGGTGGGTGGCCTGGGTAGCCAGCGGCTGGGCGTCGTCCCGGTGGGTGGCGACGAGACGGCCGTTGGCGGATTGGCGGAAGTGAAGGCCGGCGAACCACTCCGACAGTTCGGGATCGGACGCGGCGCGATGGGGCGGCAGGTGGAGTTCCACCGATGGCAGCCCGACGGCGCGGACGGCCGTTTGGACACACGGGGGCAGCCGTTCGATGGAATCGAGCGACTGAGATACTGGCGAAACGAGAGCGCGCGACGGCGTCTCACGGACCCAATGCAGGTTCACCTGCGGGTCCAGGGTGTACCGGTGAGACATGGTAAATCCTAGCGCCCCGATTCTAGCAATCGAAAATCGAAAAACGGATCGGGGTCCGCGCGGATGGCGTGCCGACGGACGAGCTAAGTAATTTATTATCTGCCGCTTAAAAGGAATGCAGATTTATTTTGAAGTCTTGTGAACGACTTGCAGAACTCGGTCAAAATGGGGTTGACTTTTGCCTGGTGATTCTGAAA
>JBIKOG010000104.1:0-25759 GCA_044358225.1 Bryobacteraceae bacterium
AAGTGTCGGCCGCGATGGAATCGCTAAAACAGGCGATGATTCACAAGGACGGCGCGGCGCTGGAGAAACTACTGAGCGATGAGCTGATGTACACGCATTCGACCGGGCAGTTTGAGACGAAGGCGCAGTTCGTGAAGTCGATCGCGTCGGGAAAATCGATCGTGGAGCGACTGGACTATTTCAAGCACGAGGTTCGGATTTACGGGAATACGGCACTGGTGAGGGGCGGCGTGGACTTATACCATAGCGCGACGAACATTGTGCACATGGACATCCTGCACGTGTGGGTGAAGAGCGCGGGCGGGTGGAAGATGGTGGCGCGTCAGGCGACGCGTTTGACGCCGCCAGCGAAGTAGGAGGCGGAGCGACACAGCCATGCCTGGGCGAGCAGGAGATAGGGGGCCGGCTCCAAGCGCTCCGGGGAATAGCGGGACCACTGGAGGGAGCAGGGGCGGGCGAATATCTCGAACTCGTTGGGTGCGTGGAAAGTGGCGACGGTGTCGTGCTGGTGCGTTCCCGAACCGCGGATTGTGAACCGGAAGACGACGGGAAAATCGGCGCCGGCGCAGTCGGCTGGGCTGAGGCGGGTGCGGGCGAAGGCCGCGCGGATGGCGGGGGCGAAGAGCGATCAGGGATCGCTTAACCGGGCGTGCGGATAGCCTTCGGCGTCGACGGTGACCCGGGTGGTGATGACGGCCGAGCGGCGTGCCTGGATGGCGACGGGCGGATACGACGGGGGATCGATCCGTTCGGGGGAGCAGGCGGCCCAGGCGGGGGCGGCGAGATTGAGAATGAAGCCGAGCAGGACGCGGGGCATTATCTTACCTGGTCACCTTTAGCGGTTGTGACGGCGCGGTAAAGGTGGCGGAATCGCGTCCGCCGAATAGAAGCCGAGCGCCGAGAGACCGCATCCCGAGATCGTAGCACCGTTCGCACTTGTCAATTCGGGCAGGTGGTGGGAGAGTCAGAGGAATGCTCACGCGTGCACATGCTGGAAAAATTGTCGGCCTGATCCTGGTTACGCTCGCCATCGCGGCGTGGTTCGTACTGCGCCCGGCGGCGCCGGCGAATGGCATCGCGATTGTCCCGGCGCGGTGGACGTTCATCGATGTAGCCGGGCTCGATGATAGCGATGAACGACTGGCCGAGGCGGTGACGGCGCAGGCCATCGAACGCGGCCGGTTGCCGGTTCTGGCGTGGCGGGCGATCCGTCCCTATCAGACGAAGCCGCAGCAGGCGCCGGCGCTGGCGCGGGAAACCGGCGCGACGCGGGTGATGGCGATCTCCGTCCGGCGAACGGGAGCACAGTCCCGCGTGACCGTTTTCCTGGTCGAACCGTTCACGGGAAGAAAGCTGTGGGCGGAGGATTTCTACGCTCAGGAGTTGCAGACGCCGGAGGCGATCCGCACTCTTGCCCAGACGATTGTGCATGACCTGGAGACCACACTCGGAGCGGGTGGCTGAGCCGGATAGACACGGGTTGCCGTTGGCCAGTCAGGCTATCTGCCGGACCTGGAAAACTGAAAAACCCGGAAGCGGCACGTGCGCCGCTTCCGGGTAATTGTTTGTACGAACCGATGCCAGTTAGAAGGTGAGGCGCAACGCCAACTGGAACGTCCGCGGCAGGTTCGACTGCGACGTGATGCGTCCGAAATTAGCGCTCGTCGGACCGAGATCGGGACCATTGAAAATCGCGTGGTTGAAAAGGTTGAAGGCCTCCACGCGGAATTGCATCTTCACCCGTTCCACAATCGCGACGTCCTTCAAGACCGATAGATCGATGTTATTGATCCGGTCGGTTCGGTAGGCCGAGAACGATTGCTGAAACGTGCGACGATTGCGCTCGAGTTGCAGCGTGTTGTTCCGTTCAAAACGGGTCACATCAAAAACCTGCGCCAGGTTGCGCGGGTTCCAGTTCAGATTGCCACCGTAGTAAATCACGTTACCAAACTCCACCGGCGCGCCCGATTGGAGGTTCAAAATTCCCGCCATCTGCCAGCCACCGATTAGCCGATCCGTAAAGCCGCCCACGTTCGTACCAAACCGTTTGCCCTTGCCGAAGGGCAATTCGTAGGTGCTGGAGAACACGAAACGGAAAGGACGGTCCTCGCCGGCAATCCGGTATTGGAGTGTCTCGGAAGCGTCATACAGCCGGTTCGTCGCTTCGAGGAACTTCGACCATTGGAAGTTCGTCAGAAACTGCAGGCCACTGGCGAATCGCTTGTCCAAGCGGATCTGGAACATATGGAAGTTGGAGTAGCCAATCGTCTGGCCATCCACGCCTACGCCGCCGTCACCGGAGAACTGCGGGTAGCGACGCAGAAGGTTCTCCGTGCCGATGGTGGCTCCGTTCAAGCCGGTTCCGGGAAGCAGATTGCGGAGAGGATTCGGCACAAGCGCCGTCAGCCGATTGATGTTGGCCTGATCGCGGGCGGGAGAAGTGGAAAGGAATTCATCGGGAACAAAGTTCAAATTCCTGTTCACGCCCAGATTGCGGACGTCGGAACCCATGTAGCCCATTTCGAGCAACAAATTCTTTGCCAATTCCCGCTGAATATTGAAGTTCCAACGGTGGGTTATGGGCTGCTTCAGATCTGGAGAATTAAACCGGACGCTCTGTCCGAGGAAGGTGTTCACGCCATTTGCCCCACCGGCCGGCTGCAAGATCCCGTTCGGGAACGGATTGGCGAAGGTGGTTGCCGGGGTGAGGAAGTTATCCAATGTCGCGACGAGCTGCGTCGTCTGGCTGAAGCCGGGTTGTTGAATACCGGTGGTACCAAACGTGCTGTAAAAGATGCCGTATCCGCCGCGAATAACCGTCTTCGCGCCGAGGACATTCGGCGACCAGCTGAACCCGATTCGGGGGCTCCAGGCATTGCTGGGCGGCAGATAGACCTCACGATTGTCGCCGTTCGCGTACAGAATGCCGCCCACTGGATTGAACTGCGCGACCGGCAGAAGGGGCACGGGGGAGGCAGCGTAGTTGGCCTTGGCCGTGTTGGTCAACGATAGGGTTGCCGTCGGATCAAAGCCGCGAGTGGTGCGGTTGTGCCGTTCAATGGTCCCGGTTTCCTTCTCATACCGGACGCCAAGGTTCAACGACAAAGTGCCGCTTACGCGGAAGTCGTCCTGCAGGAAGAATGCAAGGTACTTAGCACTCTGCGTCCGCTGCGCGTTGACGGCGAAATCGCCACCAGTGGGCAAACCCAAAAGGAAAGAGCCAATGTCTTGCCCCAAGGGCGCGCCCGGCGAATTGTCCAAAGGTCCGCGCGTCCAAGCGTTGCTGAACTGATAAAGCCCGGACGAATTTCCGAACCCGTTCGAACTCTCCCGCTGCGCCCGCAGGTCCGTGCCGAATTTGAGCGTGTGGCGGTTCACGATCTTCGTCGCCGCCATGAAGATCTGGTAATTGTCGAAGGGCGTCCGGTCGCCGCCGGAATCACCGATGTCGGTGATGTTTCCGAAATCGATCCGGGGCAACACTAATTTCGTGCTCGCGGCCCGGAGCGAAGTGGGTAGGCCCAGCGTCGTGAAATCGAATCCATCGTGCGGCCGGATGTTCGCTTCCACGAACCGCGTCCAGTTCAACCGGGTATTCAGGAAGAGAGACGGCGACAGCGTGTAGACATCATCAAATGTGACGCCCCAGTTGGTGCGGAATAAGTTGCCTCCCGTCGCAATGTTGTCGAACCGATTGCCCCGATTTTCAACGCGGTCGTTGTAGCGGCCGGAGAGGAAGAATTTATGCTTGTCGGAAACATTGACATCCAAGCGCCCCATGAATCCGGAGAAGACGTCCGATCGCACTGCGTTATTGAAGTAGTTATTCGTCCCGTCGGCAGCGCCGGCCGTATTGGGAGCGGGCATGAACTGCAAGAAGTTCCTGGAAATCCCGCTGAGCCGAGTGGTGGGGATGCGATTACCCGGAAACACCTGGCGGCGGATGCGACTGCCTTCGGCTACGCCGCTGGCCGGATCATAGAGTTGATAAATGCTGTTCACCGTCAGCAACTGGGAAAAATCGCCGTTGCGCTGCGCCTCGGTCGGCACGGTGGAAAACGTCGGCTCCGGTTCAGACTGGCGAATGCCCTCCGCGCCAAAGAAGAAGAAGAGCTTGTTCTTTCCGTTGAAGAGTTTCGGGATCATCACCGGCCCGCCAACCGTCATACCGAACTGATTGAAGCGAGTGACGGGTTTCGTCTGGCGATTGGCATTGGTGAAGAACGGTGTGGCCTTCAAGCGCTGGTTCTGATGGAACTCGTACAGCGAACCGTGAAAGTCGTTCGTGCCACCCTTCATTACGACATTGACCGTGCCGCCGCCGGTATTGCCGTAGGCGGCATCAGGCTGAAAGGCCTCCACTTTGATTTCCTGCACTGCGTCGACCGGCGGGTTGTAAGCTACGCGGCGGTTCCGCGTCATGTCCGGCGCGCCATCCAGAAGCAGTTCGTTCGATTGCCCCTGGCCGCCGCCCATCGAAAAACCGGAAGGCCCGGCATTGTCGAACGGCCGGGTGAAGCGGGGGTCGGAGGTCGGGGTAACCCCATAGGAGAGTTGAGCAAGCGTAAGTGGCGTGCGGCCATTCATGGGCATCGTCGAAATCTGCCGCTCACCGATCACCTGTCCAACGGACGCCGAATTGGTCGACAACATGGCCGCGTCGGCAGAGACCGTGATCGACTCTACCTGGCTCCCCAGTTGCAAGGCCACGTCGATCGCCAACCGAACGTTGGTTCCGACATTAATCCCTTCCTGAACGTGCTTCTTGAACCCGCCATGCTCGGCAGACAATGTATAAGGGCCAGGCGCGAGGAAAGGAAGGGAGTACTCTCCGTCTGATCCGGACGTCGCTTCAGCCCGTGCGCCAGTGTTCTTTTCCGTCACCAGGACCTTCACACCTTGCACGGCGGCGCCGCTGGGATCAGTGATTCGGCCTGCTATGGTTGATCGAAATTCCTGCGCTAGTGCTACAGCGCACATGAAGCCTACTAGGGCCACCAGTCTTTTCATCTCTACACTCCTGAAGTCCGTTGCCGCGGGTTACGACTCTGCCGGGCGTTACCAATACTTTAGCCCAACTACCAACCGGGCGAGAATGCCGAGCGGAGTTGGGATGCCGCACGGTCCGCCCTCGTCATTGCCGGAGAGGAACGAAAAGACTGGCTAGAAACACCGCCAAGAGCGGCAAACCGGAGGGTTCGTATCGATTAGCTAGTCTCAAGAATCTATATCGACATCGACGGCTCGCCGGAGACAACTCGCGCAGGTCTGCCGCCGGTCACAGTGACGCAGATTCCGATTCTGAAAACAGCACTGATCGGCGTTTCTCCCGATGCCTCGTGGCACAAAAAAAGCGGATCCGGCCCTCCCTGGCCGAACCCGCTGCTGGAGGGAGTGGACTAGTTCAGCACGCCGCTGAGGATTGCCGCGGAGCCATTACGCACCACAACAACCGCTCCGGCGGAAACGCTGGGAACCGTCTGTCCGTCCTGCGAATTCAGCTCCAATTCCCCGCCCCGGACCGGAGCGGCGCCGATGGTGATGGAACCGACCTGAGAGCCATCAATGAAGACGTCCACCAGCGTTCCGGGGGCCAGGTTCACATCTTCGACTTCGACGTTGAGCCGTGCGCGCCCCTGCGCCGGGGTGGCACGGAAATCAGCGTGGCCGGAGGGGGTCAACCCGGCGATGGTGCCGCCAGTGAGACCGGTCTTCATCCGGACTTCCCCGCCTTTGGCGAGCAGCAGAACCGGCACCGCGGTGAGCAGCACGGTCCGCAGGATCGAAGTCCGGCGCGTCATGGAGTGAGACATAGAAAATACCATCCTTGGTAGTGAGAGTTACGAAGGTGCACCGTGGCGCCCTTCACTTCACTCAGACAACCCCAGGGAGGCGCCGGAACAACTATTTTGTGATTTTCCTGCGCACGGCGAAGCTACCAATGATGAGCACCGCCGCCGAGGCGATGAAAGGCCACCAGGGGACTCGCGGCGACAATGGCGTCTGCCCGTCGCCGCTGAGCAGATAGGGCGCCCAGAAGTAAGGGTGGGCTCGCTCTCCGCCCGCCCGCAGCATCGTCAGCTTGGCCTGCCGCAGCGATTCGGCCTTGGTTTCCCCGCGGCCCAGCGCGCCATAAAACTCGCGCATCAGTTCGGCCGAGGCCTGATCGGAGACACGCCATAGTGAGCTTATCGTCGCCCCGGCTCCTGCCCCGAGAAACAGACGGCCAAAATTCTCCACCCCTTCGCCGCGAACGTAGCGGCCGAGCTCCGATTCACAGGCAGCCAGCGTGACCAGTTCCACCTGCGAAAGCGAGAGCCGCTCGATTTCGCCGGTCAGCAGGAATGGGGAAGAAGGGTCGCCATCGACCGGCGTAAAAAGCAGGCGGGAACGGCGGGAATCGATCGTATCAATCGCGCCGTGGGTGCCGAAGTGCAGAACGGGAACGGCGGTGGCCCCCGGTGTAAACAGCTCGCTTTTGTGGTTGCGTTCGCCGACCCAGAGGCGGCTGCGTCCGGGGAGTACCTGGGCAATGGAGCGCGCCTCTTCCGCCGAATAGGCAAGGCGCGGCCAGGTGGCTTCAAAGGGAGAACTGGCGGTGGATTTTCCGGGAATGGGGTCGGCGAAAACGGCCACGGAAACCTGCCAGGGCCAACGCCGCGGCGGGGCCGGTTTTCCGGTTGTCAAAAAATGAACGGAGGGCAGGTAGGAGATTGCCGAGACCTCGATCAGCCGCTGGCCGCCCGGGGCGCGAAGGACTTCGAAGGGGAGGGCATGGAGAACGCCATCGGGAACAACAACGACGCGGGGTTTCGTCAGCGGTAAGCGCGGGTCTAGCAGGATTGATGCCGCGGTTTCGGAGAGCGGGAGCCAGCGCGGGGACTCGCGCTGCGCGAGGGCCCGGGTCAAGTCCCCGAGAACGACCGTATCGGCGGCGGTGAGCCGACGCTGAACAACGCCGCTGGCGTCCCGGGTGATCCAGACGACGGCGAGTCGCGTGCCGGTGATCCAGTAGGCGAGAACGGCGGTGCCGGCGTCGAGGTTGGCGCAGACAGTGTCGATCGGGACATCCCTGCGTTCGGCCGGCAGTAGTTCCTTCAAATTGCGAGCGCGACCCTCTTCCATGTGGCGGAAGATTTCGGCGACGGGGGGCGACGGCAGGTCCAGCAGTTCGCCGATCAGGGCATCGTAGACATCGCGTTTCTCGGCCAGAAACTCGGCTTTCAGTGTCGTTTTCCCGAGACTGGTCCGCGCCGATTCGATGACGGCCACGGCCTCCTGAAAACTCTGGCGAGCGGCGAGGTGGTCGCCCGTGAGCGCCTGGGCGCGACCAAGGCCGTAGAGGGCGGTCCAGAGTTCATCGACGAGGTGCAGCGAGCGGGCATCGGCCAGGGCGGCGGTGAAGTCGGCGCGGGCGGCTTCGGCCTTGTCCATCATCAACAGCGTCTCCCCGCGGAACAGGCGTTCCAAGGCCAGTTCCCGTTTGCTGCCGCTTTTCTCTGCAATCGCGATGGCTTCGGTAAACGTCTTGAAGGCGGCGTCGACGTTACGAAAATCGAGTGCCTCGACGACGCCGACGTTATGAAGGATGTAGAGCGAGGCGGCGGCGTTGGGATCGGACGCCAATAGCTTTCGCGCCTGTTGATAGGTTGCCAGCGCTTGCTGCGGGTCGCCGAGGCGCCGATAGACGATGGCAAGATTGGTCAGCATCTGGGCTTCGATGCTGGGCTTTTGCTGGAGCGGCAGGGCGCGGATTTCTTTATACAGATCGAGCGCCTTCTGTTGCTGGCCCAACTGTTGGTGCAGGACGGCGAGGTTGGTGAGAGTCAGTTTGCGAGTGCCGGCATACCAGGATTCCTTTTCATGCCCGACGAGGCGCCCAAGCGCAGTTTGGTAGGTCTCAAATGCCTTCACATACTGGCCCTGGTAGAAGAAAACATTGCCGAGATTGTTGACGCGGCGCAACTCCGGAGCCATCACACCGGCTTCGTGCGCGAGTTCGATGGACCGTTCAAAATGGGGCCGGGCCGCGGCATAATCGCCCTTGTTCAACGCGGCGACGCCGACGTTGTTTTCCGCATCTCCCAACCGGGTGCGGTTGCCACTTTTCTCGTATAGCCGGGCTGCCGCTTCGGCCTTCTCCATGGCTATGGCATAGTCGCCGCGCTGCATGGCCTGCTCCACGGTCTTCAGAAGCGCCTCCGCCTCAGGCTGAGCCTGCAGGCGAAGTGCGACGAGGAACACGATCAGACGGAGCGCCAACCCTCTATTTTAATTGATGGATATCGTGGTGCCATCGGGACTGGCGGCGGAGCCCACCTGGATGGAGACGGGCACACCGTCGCCAGTGGGAGCATCGGCAGGGACCCAAACGTTAATTTGGAGCAAACCGGTCACCAGGCCGGGCGCGGCGCCGGCGTAGAGGGTCTCGGCGAGGCGCCCGCCAATCGTGACGTTAACGGGGAGCGCGAGAGTCCGCAGGTCCGATCCGGCAATTTGGCCGGTGCTGCTGGCTGGGTTCGTTTGACCGCCGCCGGTGGCGTAGAGCATCACCACCGTGCCCCGAGCAGCCGGGCGTTGCGGGGTATTCAGGCCGTAGTCCTGATTGAGGATGGCGGCGCGGCCCCGGCCCGAGGCGTCTTGCGTGAACAGGGCCGGTGCGGCCTCGACAATCCGGATGGGAATCGGCGCGGACCGGCGGCCTTCAAACTCCACTTCCACTGTGGTGGCCCCGCTGACTTCGTAGGGGACGATGGTGTTCACCTGACCGGCCGAGGTGTAGAGTACCGGAGCGAGAACGCCGTTGAATCGGACGCGCGTGCCGCCGGCCTCTGTATCGAATCTGGAGGGCGTGGCGAGTGTCCCAAAGACGCCGGTGGCGGGGCCGAGGTTCCGGCCATAGAGGGACACAATCTGGCCGGGTGCGAAGGCGGTGCCAGCGGCCTGGCTGGCGCCGTTGACGAGGGCGGCGACTTCGGGAACCGCGGTAGTGGACACATTGAAGGTGACGGCAATAGTCTGCGTGGCGGCGCCGGCGGCGGTCAACGTCACAGCGCCCGTATAGGCACCGGCGGGGAGCGTTCCTTGGACCGCAGTGACGGAAACGGTCGCCGGGGTAACACCGGAGGAGGAGGAGACCGTAAGCCAAGGCACGTTGGCGGTCGCCGCGAACCCGAGCGGCGCGCCGGTGCTGGCGACTGCAATCGTCTTGGTGCTCCCCGAGTCAAAGGTCAGCGCGGCGGGTGAGAAGGTCAGCTGGGATGCGGCAATATTGAGAAAGACCGCAACCATCTGCGAAGCGGCGCCGGGCGCGGAGATCACGATGGACGCCGAGTAGGCGCCGGGAGCCAGGCCGGAGGCGGCGGTGAGCGTGAGAGTGGCCGGCGTGGCGCCGGCGGCGGGGGCCACGGTCAGCCACGGTGCGGTGGAGACGGCCGTGTAGTTCAGGACGGCGCCGGTGGAACCGACGCTGACGCTGCGCACGCCGGACCCGTCAAAGCTGAGCGATGCGGGAGTGACGGTGAGTTGCGGTGAGACGGAGGCGACGGTGAGAGTGACCGCGACCGTCTGTGTGGTGGCGCCGGGCGCCGAGACCGTAATCAGGCCGGAGTAGGTGCCTGGCGCGAGTCCGGAGACATTCGTGGTTGCGGAAAGCGCCCCCGGGGTGGCGCCGGAAGGCGGCGAGACGATCAGCCACGCTGCGTTTGAAGACGCCGAATAGGAAAGTACGGAACCGGTGCTGCCGACGGTGACCGATTGCGATCCGGCACCGAAGAATGTCAGCGCGGAGGGAGATAGAGTGAGTTGCGGCGAGGCGACAACGTTCAGCGTAACGGCGACGGTTTGGGCGGTTACTCCGGGGGCGGAGATGGTGATCGTCCCCGAATAGGAGCCAGCGGCCAACCCGGCCGGGTTCACCGAAACAGAGACAGGCGATGGAGTGGCGCCAGTGGACGGGGAGGCCGAGAGCCACGCCGCATTCGAGGACACGGTGAAGTTCAACGGCGTGCCCGTACTGGCGACGTTCATGGACTTGGCGGCAGGGGCGGCACCACCGGTTTGCGAGTCGAACGTCAACGCTACCGGCGTCACGGCCAACTGCGGCGCCGGAGTGACGTTCAAGGTAACCACGACCGCTTGGGTGGTGGAACCAGCGGGCGGCGTGAAGGTCAGCGTGCCGGAATACGTCCCGACCGTCAAGCCTGCGGTATTGGCCGTGACAACGGCGTTCGCTGGGGTGGTTCCAGAGGCAGGGGACGCGGAAAGCCAGGGCGCACTGGAGGTGACAGAGTAGGCAAGGGCGGACGCGGTGCTGGCAACGGCAATGGACTTCGACACCGGAGAGGCGGCGCCGGCAACGCCATCGAACACGAGCGCCGAGGGCGAAAGCGACAGCTGTGCCGGGGGTGCCAGAGTGAGCGTCACGGAAACGCTTTGCGCGGCCGCGCCGGTTGGGGTGACGGTGATAAGGCCCGTGTAACTACCCGGAGCGAGCGAGGTGGGATTGACCGAGATCGACAACGTGCCGGGGGTGGTTCCCGCGGCCGGCAGCGCAGTCAGCCAGGCGGCGTTCGACAACGTGGTGTAGGGCAACGCTGTGCCGGTGCTGCCGATAGAAACCGATTGGGTGCCGGCGGCGGTGAAGGTGAGGCTGGCCGGGGAAAGCGTTAGCAGAGGGGCGGCGGTTACAGTGAACGTGACGGCCACCGTTTGCGGGCTGGCACCGGGCGCGGTGAGGTTGATCTGACTGGAATAAACACCGGCTGCGAGCCCCGCGGGATTTACCGAGACAGTGACGGTGGCCGGTGTGGTCCCGCTGGCGGGCAAGGCCGAGAGCCAGGCCGCATTGGTTGCCGCGGTAAACGACAGGGCCGCGCCGATGGTGGAAACGCTGAGCGGTTTTGACGGCGGCGCGGCGGCGCCGGCAACGGCGGTGAACGTGAGCGCGGCGGGCCCCACGGACAACTGCGAGGGCAGAGCGATGTTGAGCGTTACCGGAACGGTAACGGTGGTCACGCCGGTGGCCGTGAACGTGAGTGTCCCTGCATAGGCACCCGCGGCGAGGCCTGCCGGGTTGACGGACACACTGACGGAACCGGGAGTGCTGCCGGTGGAAGGAGTGGCGGTGAGCCAGGCCGCGTTGGAGGAAGAGGCGAAAGTGGAAGCGGCGCCGGTGGAGGTAATGGACACGTTTTTTGCGGCGGGCGCGGCCGCACCGGAAACAGCATCGAAGGTCAGGGACGTGGGCGCGGCGGCCAGCGCCGCCGACGTGACGGCCGGGGCCGGACCGGGTAGAAACGCAGACACGTTACCGTTAGTATCGTCACCGTTCAAGCCGAGGGCCTGAATCGCGACGCTCGCCGTCACCTTCACCGCGGCGCCCGCCGGAGCAGGCCCGAACAACTCCTGCACCGTCCGCAGGTACTGGCCGCCACTCGGAATGTTGACGCTCACTTTGCCCAGGGAGGCGCCAGCGCTCGAGACGAGTTCCAGTTGAACATCCGAGCTAACAGAGCTGGAGTTTCTCAACGCAATGCCAATAAAGCCGTTGAGGCCGGTGGCCGGAACAGCGATTCCCGCGCTCGTAAGCAATTGCGTGGGGTATAGCGGATGGCAGCCGTTCAGTAGCGCGCGCGAACTGGAGCCAACCGCAACCGCGCGTAGATACGAGAAATAGGTGACATCGGGGTCTTTGTTCTGCCCCCGCAGCACGAAGCGTGTACCGGTCAGATCCCCGGATGCCGACATTGTGAAGTCGATTTCCGTGGGAGAAACGTAGCGAAAATTGCTAATTTTCACCTCATTCACATCAATTCGAGTGGTCGAATTGAACCCGGTTCCCAGGATGCGAACCGTGGTCCCCGCGGGCAGAACGCCGCCCCCAGGGACGATATTTGTAATGGAGGCGCTGCCGCCGATCGTCAGAGCGCCATTCTTGGGCGCAGGCAGGGAGTACGGTGCCCCCCCGGGGCCGTTGAAAAAGGTAGCGGTGCCGAAGCTGATCGGAATCACCGTGCCAGCGGGGATGCCGGAGCGAATCTTGGCGGCGACCATCAGGAACGGGTAGTCCAGCTGGGTGCCCAGGGAGGCGAGCGGCGAGACGATATTGGCGTGAAAACGGGCGTTCCTCGCGTATCCGACGCCGTATGCATCGCCGGATGGGCTGAGGATCGATACCCCTTCCACGCTCTCAAAAGCCGAGTCGAAACTGAAGTCGGAGCTGGTGGTGGTGATCGGATGGGGCGAGGTGAAATCGAGCTTAATCTGCATCAGGCCGCCGGAGGGGAGTGTCTCGGAAACAACCCGGGGTTCAATCACCGTCTGGGCCGCGGCGGAAAGTGCGGCGAAAAACAGAACAGCTTTGGACAAACTCACTTTGCAATTACCCGAAACGTCTCCGCGGCGCTTGCAGCCACGGTGGCACCTTTTGCATCCATTGCGCGTATCCTCCATGTCAACGTCTTCCGCTCGGTCATGAGCGCCTGGGCCTCGGCAGGCAGGTGCACCAACGGAGCAGTTGCCGACGTTTGCCACAGGACTTCTTCGGCTACATCCATGAGCCGAATTTCATACGATACCGCGCCCGGGACGGCGCGCCACTGCAATTGGGAAGGGATCGACGCTAAATCGCCCGTCGGACTGATCGACTCGATCTGTCCGCCGCGGACGGTGTCATCGATCGGCGCCACGGGCGAAGAGGACGGACTATTGACGAAGAAAATGAGCGCGAGGGCGGCGACGAGTCCCAGCCCCCAAACGGGACGGGCGAACCACCATGCCTTTTTCGACACCACTGCGGTGGGACGCCAGGCCGGAGCCTGTTGCAACTGCTTTTCGATCTGGCGGACAACGGCTGCTTCGGCGGCGGTTGGCTCAGCGGCCTGGAACGATTGCAGCATGGCGATTTCGCCAGAGCAGTAGGGGCAGGAAGCGACGTGGGCCGTCTCGGCATCGGACCCTGTGCCCCCGGCCATCCGTTCGAGCGCGGCCACCGGCAGGCAGTTGGATTCCTTCGACGCGGCGGCGTGGAGCATATCCCGTTCGCTATTCATGACTGGACCTCCCGTCCTGCGGCGATCGTTGCATGCGGGCCGTCCACCGGTCGACCGCTATTTCAACTTCCGTTTCGCGCTGACCACATAGGCCTTGGCTCCGCTGGCGTTTTCCATCTTTAACAGACGCGAGATCGCAGCCAGCGGCATGTCCTCCCCGAAGTGCAGCATCATCACCTGCGCTTCGACGGGGGTCAATTCCTTGGCCATCATTTCCCGGGCGACGCCGGTCAACTGGGCCCGTTCCAACGCCGAATCGAACCCGGCCGCCTGCACGCCCAACGCATCCAACACGCCGGGTTCCACCGCATCCTCGGACTGTCGTTCCCGGCTGCGCAGCGCGTTGAAGCAGTGATTCCGGGCGATCATGTAGAGCCACGTGGAGAACTTCGAATCCGCTCGAAAATGGCTCAAATGCGACCAGGCCTTCGTGAAGACCTCCTGCGCAAGATCGGTGGCGGCATCGCGGTCGCCCGCCACGCGGTAACACCACAAAGCAACCCGGGAATAGTGACGTTGAAAGAGTTCGTCGGCGAAAGGCGTACCGCGGGGCGGCCCCCCGTGTTACTGATACTTCGCCACCAACTCTTCGTCGGAAAGAGCGGTCAACACAAACTTGAGTATACTTTGGCAGGCGCATATTGGACCGTTAACAACTACGACAATTTCCCCGTGCCTACGGAACAAAAAAGTCTGATACCCATGACGTTATCCTCTGAGCAGATCGCCAAACTCCGCCGCAAAGTGGCCTGGCGAATCCTTCCCATCACCATTCTGCTCTACCTGGTGGCCTATCTCGACCGGGCCAACGTCGGCTTCGCCAAGCTCCGGATGGCGAAGGACCTGGGCTTCTCTGAAGAGGTCTTCGGCCTCGGCATTGGCATCTTTTTTATCGGCTATTTGCTGCTCGAAATTCCCGGCGCGCTGCTGGTGGAACGCTGGAGCGCCCGGAAGTGGTTCGCCCGTATCCTCACCACCTGGGGCCTGCTTTCGGCGGCAACGGCATTCGTCCGCACGCCGCTGGAGTTCAACCTGGCGCGGTTCTTCCTGGGCGTCGCCGAAGCCGGCTTCTTCCCCGGGATCATCGTCTTCTTCACCCACTGGTTCCCCATGCGGGACCGCGCTCGGGCGATGAGCGGCTTCATCGTCGCCGTCCCGTTCAGCATGGCACTGGGCGCGCCGATTTCGGCGTTGTTGCTCGACGTCACCTGGTTCGACATGGCCGGCTGGCAGTGGCTGTTCATCCTGGAAGGCCTGCCCGCCGTCGTGCTCGGCGTCGTCACACTGTTTGTCTTTACGGACCGTCCCCGGGATGCCAAATGGCTGACCCAGGACGAGCGGGACTGGTTGGAGGGAACCCTGGCGGCCGAAGCGGCGGCGAAGGAAGCGGTGCAGAAGGTTTCGGTCGCCCAGGCCCTGCGGCTGCGAAATGTCTGGCTGCTGGCCCTGGGAATCTTCGCTACCAATACCGGTGGCTACGCGCTGGGCTTCTGGCTACCGACCACGGTGAAGAGCCTGTCAGGCGGGTCCGACCGGGCGTCCCTGTTCTTCAGCGGCCTCTTCTATCTGTTCGGCGTGGTGGGCGTTCTTTATGCCGGCTTCTCCTCCGATAAACACGGCGACCGCAAGTGGCACTGCGTAGCGGGGCAGGTGGCGACGGGCGTGTTCCTGGCCGCCAGTGCCGTCCCCGGCCAGCCGTTCTGGCTGGTGATGATCTGGCTCTGCCTCACCGGGCTTGTCGCCTACTCCTGGCCACCGCCGTTCTGGGCATTGCCGACGGGAACGCTAACCGCGTCAGCCGCCGCGACAGCCATCGGCATGATCAACATCTTCGCCAACATCGCCGGCTACTTCGGCAATCACCTGTTCGGCTGGATGAAGCAGAACGGGGCCACCGACAGCACCTCCCTCTTCTTCCTCGCCGGCTGCTACCTGCTCGGCGGCGCCATCGTCAGCCGCGTCCACATTCCTCAACCCACCCGCGGCAGTTCGTAACCCTTCCGCCGCGGCCGCTCCAGCAGCGCATTCGCCGCCGCATCGTTCGGGAAACGCTCGGACTTCGGATCCCACTGCAGCGTCCGGCCCAGTTCGCGGGCGATGTTCACCAGGTGGCAGACGGACGTCGACCGATGCGCGATCTCGACATCGGCGTTCGGCTTCTTGCGCGAGCGAACACATTGCAGGAAATTACGGATATGCGGCGAGTTTTCGCCCGGACCTTCCTTCATCACATCCGGCGCATGTTTCTTGAAATCCGGCTTGTCGTCGCAGGTGAAATCGCCTCGGATGATCTGCATCCGGCCCTTGGTTCCTTCGAAGATACCGCCCAGCTGTTGATGGTCCTTGATGATGGGCTGCTCCAGGCTGACGACGGCGCCGTTGGCGTAGGTCAGCGCCACCTTTCCCTCTTCGCCAAGCGCGATCTCCGTGGGCCCCGTCAGCGACGTGCCCAGCGCGGCCTGCACCTGATCGAGCGAATGTGTCCCCCAGCCCGACACGCCCCACGACTGACCACCGCCGTCAAAATCCCACCATTTCATCCAACCTTTGTGCAGATCGGAATGGTACGGACGCAGCTCCGTCTGGTTGCACCACTCATCCCAATTCAGCCCCTCGGGCATCGGTTCTTCGGCCTTGTTGTCCCACCGCGCCGGCGCCAGAAAGTTGCAGACAATCACCTTCTTGATCTTGCCCAGCTTCCCATCCGCCACCAGCTTGCTGGCATACATATTGATCGGCATGGAGCGCTGCTGCGTCCCCACCTGCAACACCCGTTTGTAATGACGCGCGGACTTCACCAGCGCCTGCCCCTCCTGCACGGTCAGCGTCAACGGCTTCTCGGCGTAGACATCCAGGCCGGCCTCCATGGCCTGCATAACGATCCGAGCGCGGGCATGCGTGGTGGTCTCGACAAAGACCGCGTCCAGCTTCTGTTTCTCGAACATCTCGCGGTAGTCGGTGTACTGCGTCCAGTTGGCGCCGTCGGCCAGAATGTGGGACGCCTTGTCGAGCGCCGCCTTGGAACAGTCGGCAATGGAGACGATGCGGCCATCGCCAAAGTCCTCGTGCTGGGTCAGCCATGAGGCACGCCGGCCAACGCCGACGAAACCAATATTGATACGGTCGTTGGCGCCACGGACCGAAGCACTGGCGACAAACGGGAAAGTACCGAGAAAAGCGCGACGATTCATTTGAGTTCTCTCACTTTCATAGATCGCAGGCGGACTTCCATACCGTCGAAAGCCTTGCCCTTGTGGATTTGAATGCCCAGCCGGCCGGCGCCGGGGAAGGTGGCGTCGTGGATATCGACAACCATCCGCCCGTTCTGGCGAATGGTGATGTGATCGCCCTGCACACGCAGCTGCATCTGGTTCCAGCCATCGGTGCGAACGGAGGTGCGATCCCGATTCTCGGCGATGAACGCCTTGCCCATGCAGTACAGCGAACCGGAGAGAACGCCGGGGTGCGAGGGCTGGTCCAGAAAATCAACCTGGTAGCCGGTGCGCGGCGCGGCGACGCGGAACCAGATGCCGGAGTTACCCGGAAACCGCATCCGCCATTCGCACGAAAACTCGAAGTTGGTCCAACTCTGTTCCGTGAACAGATCGCCTTCGGCACCGCCCGGTCCTTGCCGGCCGATTAACTCGCCATTCTCCACCAGCCAGGTAGCGTTGCCTTCGGGCTTCCAACCCTTCAGCGTGCGGCCATCGAATACCTTCGCCGCGGCGGGCAGCGCGAACGCAAAGCCCAGAATGGCACGTCGCGAACAGTGTAAGCGCTCCACACAGTCCTCCTCAGGAGTGTTCTAGCCAAAGCCTACACCTTTATGCATGCGCTTACAAGGGAGCTGCTCCAGCAACCTTCGGTGGATATAATGGCGCCCATGAAGCCCGCCGCGTCCGCATTCATCCTGGCTCTCTTGGCCACCCTGGCCGCACCCGCGCAGGAGACGCTCGACCGCGCGACGCTGGACACCTGGATGAAGGAGCTTTCCAACTGGGGCCGCTGGGGGGCGAAGGACCAACTGGGAGCCGCAAACCTCATCACGCCGGACGTGCGCCGGAAGGCGGCTGCCCTTGTAAAGGAGGGCGTGTCGGTGTCACTATCCCGCGCGGCCGATTCCGTACGCGCCGTCGATAACGCCCGGCCCTTCGCGCAAAAGATGATCGAAAGCGGCATCGACCCGGAGCCGATGTTCGCCATGGAGACTTACACCATCGCCTTTCACGGAGCGTCGCTCACGCACTTCGACGCACTCTCCCACATGGTCTATAACGGCAAACTCTACAATGGCTACGCGCAGGAAGAAGTGAACGCTACCGGTGCGCACCAACTCGCCGTCGACGCCTACAAAAACGGATTCTTTTCTCGCGGCGTGCTCGTTGACATTCCGCGCCTGAAAGGCGTGAAGTACCTGGAACCAGGCACCGCCATCTACCCGGCCGATCTGGATGCGTGGGAAAAGCGGACAGGTATTCGCATCCGCTCGGGCGACATCGTTTTCATCCGCACCGGGCGCTGGGCCCGGCGGGCGGAGAAGGGCCCCTGGGACACCGATAAGGCCTCCGCCGGGCTCCACGTAAGCTGCGCGCGCTGGTTCAAACAACGCGACATCGCGGCGCTCGGCAGCGACGTCCACGCGGAGTTGATGCCCTCCCCGGTGAAGGGCGTCGCCTATCCGATCCATCAGCTACTGATCATCGCCATGGGCGTGCCGATGTTCGACAACTGCGACTTGGAGGGACTCGGCGAAGCCGCTGCCCAGCGAAAGCGATGGGAGTTCCTGTTCACCGCCGCGCCGCTGGTGGTCCCGCTGGGTACAGGGTCGCCGTTGAATCCAATCGCAACTTTTTAAAGGTCACCCGCCGCAGGTTTCATCTGTAAACCGGCGGTCTGGTAACCTGTCAGTTCAAGGGATCGTCCCAACGGTGTCGTCGCCCCAGTCTGAATGCGATATCCGAACGCAGAAGGGCCGGTCACGCCACCACTCCATGAACGCCACTTTCCCGTCTATTCCCTATTCCTTTCGCCGTTGCGCCGTGGCGCTCCTGGTTGGGCTCACTCTGTTTTCGGCCGGCTGCAACAAAGGCGAGTCGGAAGGCGCGCCTGGCGCGGGCAAAGGCGGCGGGGAGAAAAAGGGCGGTAAACAAGGCGGTGGCGAAGTTCCCGTACTGGTGGCGAAGGCCGCAACGAAGGACGTCGCCCTTGAATTAGAAGTCATCGGCAACGTCGAGGCGTCGTCCACTGTCATGATCAAACCGCAGGTTAGCGGAGAATTGATTAAGGCTTTTTTCAAGGAAGGCGACTTTGTGAAAGCCGGCGCACCGCTGTTTGAGATCGATAAACGGGCTCTGGAGGCCCAGTTGGCACAGGCGCAGGCAAATTTGATGCGGGCTGAGGCGCTCAGCCGTCAGGCACAGGCCAACGTCGCCCGCAGCCGCGCGCAACTGCAATACTCTCGTGACCAGGCGGCGCGCTACGCTCAACTGACGAAAGAAGGCATCTTCTCGAAAGAGCAAAACCAACAGGCCGAATCCACGGCCCGCGCGCAGCAGGAAGGTGTTGCCGCCGATCTGGCAGCGATCGAAAGTTCGAAGGCTGACATCGCGGCGCAGCGCGCGATCGTCGACAACTTGAAAGTGCAGATGGGGTACACGACCATCAAGTCGCCCATCACCGGTCGCACCGGGACGTTACTGATCAAGGTCGGCAACATCGTCTCGGCGAATACTACCGAACTGGTACAGATCAACCAGATCGACCCGCTTTTCGTCTCCTACGCCATTCCGGAATCCAAGCTGAGTTTGGTGGAAAGCCGCTTCGGCAAGAGCAAAATTCCGGTCTACGCACTGACGCAGGAAGGCGCCGAATCGGCCGTGGGCGTGCTGAGTTTCTATGACAACACCGTCGACGCCTCCACCGGCACCATCCGCCTCCGCGCGACCTTCCCCAACCCCGGCCGCAAGTTATGGCCAGGACAGTTTGTCCGCGTCCGTACCCGACTCGGCTCAGATCCCAACGCCGTCGTGGTGCCCAATCAATCCGTGCAGACCGGCCCCGACGGCCAATTCGTTTTCGTGGTGAAAGAAGACCGGCGCGTGGAAATGCGTACCGTCACCACGGCCATGCGGAGCGGCCAGGATCTGGTGATCGCCAGTGGTCTAGCCGCCGGCGAAACCGTGATCACCGAAGGCCAGATGCGATTGGCGCCCGGGATGCGCGTTGTCGTTCGCGACGGCCGCCCACGGGATGGGAAAAAGGGCGGCGGTAAAAAAGGTGGCGAAGGCGCGGAGAAGGGCGGCGAGCCGGGACGGCCCAAGTCATGAACGTCTCCGAGATCTTCATTCGGCGCCCGGTAGCCACGTTGCTGATGATGGCCGGTATCGCCATGTTCGGCATTCTGGCGTACATGGCGCTGCCTGTGAGCGATCTCCCGGCCGTGGACTTTCCCACACTCTCGGTCTCCGCCAGCCTTCCCGGCGCCGACCCGCAAACGATGTCGTCGTCCGTCGCGACGCCTCTCGAACGGCAATTCACGACTATTGCCGGTGTCGACTCGATGACGTCCACTTCCTCCCTCGGCTCCACGTCGATCACCATTCAGTTTGATCTTGACCGTAAGATCGATGGCGCCGCCGTTGACCTGCAAACGGCCATCTCCGCCGCCATGCCGTTACTTCCGCCTGGCATGCCGTCGCCGCCGTCGTTCCGCAAGTCCAACCCGGCCGATTCGCCCATCATGTTCATGGTGCTCAGTTCGCTCACCGCGCCCATCTGGGAAGTGAACGAGTATGCGGACCGCACCCTGGGCCAGCGAATATCGATGATCAATGGCGTTGCGCAGGTGCAGGTCATGGGCGCGCAGAAATACGCGGTGCGCGTGCAGGTCGACCTCGATAAACTGGCCGCGCTGAAGATCGGTGTCAATGAGGTGTCGGCCGCCATCTCCAACTGGAATGTGAATACCCCGACCGGCACCATGTGGGGCGATAAACAGGCCTTCAGCGTCGTCGCCAACGGCCAGTTGCCGCGCGCCAAGGACTATCAGGATCTGGTCGTCACCTGGCGGAACGGTACCCCCGTTCGCCTGGCCGACGTGGCCACCGTGCGCGATGGATCGGAAGACGAGCGCACAATCGCCTGGACCTACGGCCCGGAAATAGGCGGCCGCGCCATCAACCTCATGGTGCAGCGCCAACCCGGCAGCAACGTCATCGAGGTGAACGACGCCATCAAAAAAGTGCTGCCATCGCTGAAGGCGCAAATGCCGCCGAACCTGACGCTGGACATGCGCAGCGACCGGTCCAGGAACATTCGCGAGTCCTTCGAAGACGTGAAGTTCACCCTGATGTTGACGCTCGTCCTCGTCATCCTCGTCATCGCGTTTTTCCTCCGCCGCGCCTCGGCCACACTGATCCCGTCGCTCGCCCTGCCCTTCTCCCTCGTCGGCACCTTCGCCGTCATGTGGGCCATGGACTATTCGCTCGACAACCTCTCGATGATGGCCATCATTCTCTGCGTCGGCTTCGTCGTCGACGACGCCATCGTGATGCTCGAAAACATCGTGCGCCACATGGAAAAGGGCCTCTCGCCCATGGAGGCGGCGCTCAAGGGATCGAAGGAAATCTCGTTCACCATTCTGTCGATGACGATCTCCCTGGCTGCCGTCTTCATCCCCATTCTCTTCATGGGCGGTATTCTCGGCCGTCTCTTCCGTGAGTTCGCCGTCACCATCTGCGCCGCCGTCCTCATCTCCGGCTTCGTATCCATCACCTTGACGCCCATGCTCTGCAGCCGCCTGTTGAAGCACGAAGATCCGGGGCGCCGAGTGAACCCTCTCTCGCGCCTGATCGAGTGGTTTCTCCGCGGCATTACTCGCTGGTATGAGTTCTCGCTCGACTGGGTGCTCCGCCATCGCCCGGTCATGCTGGGCGTCTTCTTCGCCGTCCTCGGAGCAACCGCGTATCTCTACGAGCTGGTGCCCAAAGGCTTCATTCCTGAAACCGACTCAGACCAGATCCAGGGCAGCACCGAAATGCAAGTCGGCACTTCGTTCGAAGCCATGAAGGTGCTGCAGCAGAAGATCATCGCCATCGTCCGCCAGGACCCCGATGTCGAAGGATTCATGACCTCGGTCGGCGGTTCCTTCGGTGGTGGCGGCGGCAACACGGGTCGCTTCTACATCCAGCTCAAGCCTCGCCGGGAGCGCACCGCCACGGCTCAGCAAATCGTCGCCCGCCTCCGGCCTAGAGTCGGCGCCGTTCCCGGCGTCCGCACCTCGCTCAGCCTCCCGGCCGCCATTCGCGTCGGCGGCCGAGGCTCCCGCAGTTCCTACGAGTTAACTCTGCAAAGCGCCGATACCGCCGCCCTTTATCGCGAAGCCTCCGCGTTCGAAAAAGAAGTCGCCAAGCTTCCGTCCATCCTCGATGTCAACAGCGACACCCAGATGCGCACCCCGCGCGTCCGCATCGAAGTGGACCGCGACAAGGCAGCTGTTTACGGCCTGAATTCGCAGGAAATCCAGCAAAGCCTCTACAGCGGCTACGGCCAGAGCTGGGCCTCCACCATCTACGCACCCACCAATCAATACCGCGTCATGTTTGAAGTCATGCCGAAGTTCCAGAACTTCGCCGACATGCTTTCGAAGGTCTATCTGAAGGGCGCCGGCGGCACCGTGGTCCCGCTCGACGCCGTCACAAAACGCGTCGAAGACGTCGGCCCGCAGACCATCGCCCACACCGGCCAACTCCCCTCGGTCACCATCTCCTTCAACCTGAAGCCGGGCGTCGCCCTCAGCCAGGCGGTCGAAGAAGTATCCGAACTGGCCGCCGAAAAACTCCCCGGCTCCATCAATACCAACTTCACCGGAACCGCCAAAGTCTTCCAGGATTCGCTGAAAAATCTCGGCCTGCTCCTCGGCATCGCCATCCTCGTCGTCTACATCGTCCTCGGTGTACTGTATGAAAGCTTCATCCACCCGCTTACGATCCTCTCCGGCCTGCCCTCGGCGGCATTCGGCGCGCTGTTGACGCTCCTCATCTTCGGCATGGAACTCAACATCTACGGCTTCGTCGGCCTTATCCTCCTGATCGGCCTCGTCAAGAAAAACGGCATCATGCAGATCGATTTCGCCCTCGAACGCCAGCGCCAGGGCCTCTCGGCCCGCGACGCCATTCACGAAGGCTGCCTCGCCCGCTTCCGCCCCATCATGATGACGACCATGGCCGCGCTGCTCGGCACGCTCCCCATCGCCTCCGGCTATGGCGCCGGCGGCGAAGCACGCAAACCGCTCGGGCTCGCCGTCGTCGGCGGGCTTCTCTTCTCCCAAGCCATTACTCTCTACCTGACACCCGTGGTCTACACATATCTCGACGCCCTGGTGAACCGCCGCCGCGGTCCCGCCGCAAAGTCCCTTCCCTCCATCCCGGCGCCCACGCCGCTGGAAGGTCGCGGATGAGCGTTTCTCTTACCTTCATTGAACGGCCCATCGCCACCACGTTGATGATGTTCGCCATCGCGCTGTTCGGCTCCATCGCCTATCAGCAACTCCCCGTCAGCGATCTCCCCAACGTCGACTTGCCCACCCTCCTGGTCACCGCGCAACTCCCCGGCGCCAGCCCCGAGACGATGGCCTCCGCCGTCGCCACACCGCTCGAAAACAACTTCGCCATGATCGCGGGCCTCTCGTCGATGACCTCGGTCAACACGCTCGGCTCCACCCAGGTCACGCTCGAATTCGACCTCAGCCGCGGCCTCGACGGTGCCGCCGTCGACGTCCAGGCAGCCATCACGCAGTCCTCCCGTCTCCTCCCGCCCGGCATGCCCACGCCGCCCACTTTCGCCAAGGTCAACCCGGCCGATCAGCCCATCCTCTTCCTCTCACTCAGTTCCACCACCCTCCCGCTCTATACCCTCAATGAGTACGCCGAAACCCGCGTCGCCCAACGCATCTCGCAGGTAACCGGCGTCGCCCAGGTGCAGATCCTCGGCGCCCAACGCTACGCCATGCACGCGCAGATGGACCCCTACGCCATGGCCTCCCGCCAGATCGGCATCAATGAGGTGGAGCAGGCCCTCCGCAGTTGGAACGTCAACCTGCCCACCGGCACAATCAACGGGCCCCAGCGCGCATTCACGCTCCAGGCCAGCGGCCAGTTGATGAACGCCGCCGCCTACAAGTCCATCATCGTCGCCTACCGCAAAGGCTCGCCCGTGCGACTGGAAGAGCTCGGCACTCTGGCCGACAGCGTCGAAGACGAACGCACCGCCTCCTGGTTCTGCCGCGAGTCCGGCTGCAACCGCTCCATCGTCCTCGGGATTCAGCGTCAGCCCGGTACCAACACCATGGCCGTTGCCGATGGCGTCAAAAAACTGCTCCCCGTTTTCAAAACCGAACTGCCGCCCTCCGTCGATCTGCAGATCTTCTACGACCGCTCCGACACCATCCGCGAATCCTTCCACGACGTGAAATTCACGATGGTCCTGACGCTCTTCCTCATCGTCGGGGTCATCTTCGTCTTCCTCCGCAACGTCTCGGCCACGTTGATCCCCTCGCTCGCGCTTCCATTCTCCATCGTCGGCACCTTCGCGGTCATGCACCTTTGCAGCTACTCGCTCGACAACCTCTCGATGATGGCGCTCATCCTCGCCATCGGCTTCGTTGTCGATGACGCCATCGTGATGCTCGAAAACATCGTCCGTCACCTGGAAATGGGCAAGCCACCCATGCTCGCGGCCATCGAAGGCTCGCGCGAAATCGCCTTCACCATCGTGTCGATGACCCTCTCGCTCGCCGCCGTCTTCATCCCCGTGCTCTTCATGGGCGGCGTGCTCGGCCGGCTCTTCAACGAATTCGCCGTCACCATCTGCGTCTCGATTCTCATCTCCGGCGTCGTCTCCGTCACGCTCACGCCCATGCTCTGCAGCCGCTTTCTTTCCAGCGCTCACGGCCACGGCGGCAACAAGGGCTGGTTCTTCCGCGTCACCGAACGGTTCCTCGATGGCATGTTGAACGTCTACGATGAGAGCCTGCAGTGGGTCCTGAAGTGGCGCCTGGCCACCATGGTCTTCTCCATCCTGATCCTCGCCGGAACCGTCCAACTGTTCGTCATCGTGCCCAAGGGCTTCATCCCCGATCAGGACACCGACCAGATGGTGATCAACACCGAAGCCGCCGAAGGCACCTCCTTCAAGCAAATGGTCGTTTACCAGCAGCAGATCGCCGACGTTGTCCGCATGGATCCGGCCGTCGACGCCGTTGTCTCCAGCATCGGCGGCGCCACCGCCACCACGCTCGGCGGCACGAACGTCGGCCAGCTCGTCATTCACTTGAAGCCCCGTGAACACCGCGAACTGCTCGTCGACGGCATCATCGCCCGCCTTCGTCCGCAGCTCAATGACTTCCCCGGCATGAAGATCTACCCGCAGAATCCGCCCGTCGTTCGCATCGGCGGATTGGTCTCCAAAAGCCAGTATCAATACACGCTCTACTCGCCCGACAAAGAAGCTCTCTACGACGCCGCGAAGAAGCTCCGCGAAGCCTTTGAAAAGCAGCCCGCGCTAATCGATGTCGCCAGCGATATGCAGATCAAGAGTCCACAGGTGGAAGTGAATGTGGATCGGGATAAAGTCGCCGCCCTCGGCCTGAACGTCAACCAGATCGAAAACGCTCTCTACGATGCCTACGGCCCCCGCTGGGCATCTACCATCTACTCTCCGGTCAATCAGTACAAGGTCCTCCTCGAGCTCTTGCCGCAATACCAGCAGGACCCGAAGTTCCTCTCGATGCTGTATTTCAAGACCAACACCGGCTCGCTCATCCCGCTCGACGCGCTCGCCAAGGTCAACCTCTCCACCGGCCCCCTTTCCATCAGCCACTACGGACAGTTGCCCGCCGTGACGATCTCCTTCAACATCGTTCCCGGCTTCTCGCTCGGCGAAGCATTGGACCAGGCCGACGAAGCCGCCAAAGAAGCCGTTCCGCCCGAAGTCAGCGCCACATTCCAGGGCTCCGCGCGCGCCTTCCACGGCTCGCTGGCCAATCTCTGGATCCTCCTCGGCATCGCCATCGCCGTCGTCTATATCGTGCTCGGCATCCTCTACGAGAGCTTTATTCATCC
Organism: Bryobacteraceae bacterium; assembly: GCA_044358225.1. Taxonomy (GTDB): domain Bacteria; phylum Acidobacteriota; class Terriglobia; order Bryobacterales; family Bryobacteraceae. The sequence continues at coordinate 25,172 of JBIKOG010000104.1, forward strand.
GATCACGATTCTCTCCGGCCTCCCCTCGGCGGGCTTCGGCGCACTCATGACTCTTTGGCTCTTCAAGATGGATTTGAGCATCTACGCGTTCGTCGGCCTGATCATGCTCATCGGCATCGTCAAGAAAAACGCCATCATGCAGATCGATTTCGCGCTCCAGGCCGAAGGCGAAGGCAAGACTCCGTACGAAGCCATCTACGAAGGCTGCCTCGTCCGTTTCCGTCCCATCATGATGACCACGATGGCCGCGCTACTCGGCGCTGTCCCCATCGCCATCGGCTATGGTGCCGGGGGCGAAGCCCGGCAGCCGCTCGGCCTCGTCATCGTCGGCGGCCTGCTATTCTCGCAGCTCGTCACGCTCTACCTCACGCCCTGTTACTACACCTATCTCTCGGAACTCCAGAACTGGTGGCAGCGGCGCAAGGCCAAGCCCGCGCCGGCCGTCCCCGTCCTCGCCCCGCATAATTAGGTCGCGGTAGGGACGAATCTCACGACCCGCCCCCCGCACAGATCCGTACGAGCGGCACTACCGCATACGGCTCCTACCGCAAATAAGTAGCGTCAAAACGATCGGCGGGATACGGGTGC
>JBIKOG010000105.1:0-25704 GCA_044358225.1 Bryobacteraceae bacterium
CGGGCTCCGGACAGGAGCGCCTTCGCCAAATCGAGAGTCGTTTTTTCGAAAAACGGAAATTCAGTGTCGGCTGACTCGATCTACCGGCAGTTCCTACCACTGATTGCTGGTTTGTGAGAAATCCGGGCTAGGAACGTCAGAGTGAGGAGGATGTGTGTTTTTTTCATGATTTTCCGCCCTTGTGGACATAGTGAGTGTTGCACGTGAGCTACCAAACCCGCTCCTGGCTACAATAGAGGAATGAATTCTATCCGGCCCGAGGACCGGTTGCGCTTTCCGAAGTCGTATACCGTTGGCAGCACGGTGATTGCACCGGCGACGGTGTTGGCCCCGATGGCGGGCGTCACCGATACGGTATTTCGGCGATTGATCCACGATCAGGGCGGCTGCGGCCTATTGATGACCGAGTTTACGAGTTCCCACGGCGTTGTGGGCTCCGATGGCGGCCGTAAACGGAAATCTTTCAACTATTTGGCGTTTGAACCCGAGGAGCGGCCGATTTCGGCGCAGCTGTTTGGCAGCGATCCGAAGGTGATGGGCGAGGCGGCGAAGATCTGTCAGGATCTGGGGTTCGATTTTATCGACATCAATTTCGGGTGCCCGGTGAAGAAGGTGACCAAGTGCAACGGGGGGTCGGGGTGTCTGCGGGATTTGCCGTTGGTTCGTTCGATTCTCGAACAGTGTAGGAATTCCATACAGATTCCGCTGACCATGAAATTTCGCGCGGGTTGGAACGATAAAGAACTGGTCCACGTGGAGATGGCGCGGATGGCCGAGGACATTGGCGTGGCGGCGATTGCGCTGCATCCGCGGACGCGCGAGCAAGGGTACAGCGGCCGGGCGAACTGGACATATATCGCCGAGATCAAGCAGGCGGTGAAGATACCGGTGATCGGCAACGGCGACATTGTGACGCCGGAGGACGCGGTGCGGATGCACCGGGAGACGGGCTGCGACGCGGTCATGATTGGCCGGGCGGCCTCGTCGAACCCGTGGATCTTCCGGCAGATGGCCGAGTACCTGGAGACGGGCTCCTACTGGCTGCCCAGCGAGCGGGACCGGTATGAGATCATGGCCACTTACTATCGAATGATGGAAGAGGAAGAGTTGCCGGAGACGGTGGGGAAGATGAAGCAGTTTGCCAGCTACTTCACGCACGGCGTGCGGAACGGGGCGAAATTGCGAACGGCGATTTATCACACGCACACGGCGGCGGAGATTCGCACGCTGGTGGACGCTTTCTTCCTGGGAGAACTGGCGGCGGCATGAAGAAGATAGAGTTGATCACCGACGGGTCCTGTCTTGGGAACCCGGGAAAAGGCGGCTGGGCGTGCGTGTTGCGTTTCGGCCAGCACACGAAAGAGTTGTACGGAAGCGAGCCGCAAACAACGAATAATCGCATGGAGCTGACGGCAGCCATTCAGGGCCTTCGGGCGTTGAACGAAAAATGCGATGTGACGGTGACGACCGATTCGGAGTATGTGAAGAACGGCATTACCCAGTGGATCCACGGATGGAAAAAACGTGGATGGATGAAGGCCGACAAGACCCCAGTCATCAATCAGGACCTCTGGATTGAACTGGATGCCGAGGTGAACCGCCATCAGACCCGATGGGAGTGGACCAAGGGGCATGCGGACCACGAAGACAACAATCGCTGTGACGAGCTGGCGACGAAGGCCGCGCGTGAGCAGTCCAAGAGCGAATAAGATGATTCCCAGGAGAATACAAGCATGAGTTATGGATTGAAGATCCGCGAAGAAGCGGCGTTGGATTGCGTCTCTCTCGGCGCGTTGGTGCACCGGTTGGATCCGGGCATTCTGCCGTTCCGCAAGGCGCACTCGTTTGAGTTGCATGTGAGCGGTGGCGAGTTCAACGTGGCGGCCAACCTGGCCGATTGTTTCCGTTTGAACACGGGCGTGGCGACGGCGATGGTGAGCTATCCCGTCGGCGACCTGATTGCCGAGCGCGTGCGCGCGATGGGCGTGAAACCTTTCTACAAGACCTTCACTCACGATGGCGTGACGGGGCCGAACATGGCGGCGGTGTATTCCGACCGCGGGCAGGGCGTGCGCGGACCTGTGGTGTTTTATAACCGCTGCAACGAAGCGGCGGCGCAACTGAAGCCGGGTGATTTCAACTGGGATGAAGTATTCAAAGGCGGCGTGCGCTGGTTCCATTCCGGTGGCATCTTCGCGGCGCTGTCGGCCACCACTTCCGAAGTGATTTTGGAAGGCATGCAGGAAGCCAAACGGCAGGGGGCGATCGTCTCCTTCGATTTGAACTACCGCGCGAAGCTTTGGAACATCTTTGGCGGCGGTGATAAAGCCGTTAGCGTGTTGAACAAGATTGTCAGCCATTGCGATGTGCTGGTTGGCAACGAGGAAGATTTGCAGAAGGGGCTTGGCCTGGAAGGCCAGGACGTAGAGAGCGCCTCCAAGCTGGACCCGACGGCGTTTTTCGGCATGATGGACACGGTGCTGAACAAGCACCCGCACTTGAAAGTTGTGGCGACGACGTTGCGCGAAGTGCATTCGACGAACCGGCACAGCTGGAGCGCGGTGGCGTGGATCAACGGGAAGACCTACCAGGCGCCGCAGTGCGAGCTGGACGTGCTGGACCGCGTGGGCGGCGGCGATGGGTTCGCCAGCGGGCTGTTCTACGGCATTCTTTCGGGCGCCGAGCCGTTGCAGGCGGTGAAGCTCGGGTGGGCGCACGGGGCGTTGTTGACGACGTATCCGGGTGACACGACGATGGCGACGTTGGAACAGGTGGTTGACTTTACGAAGGGCGGAACGGCGCGCATTCAGCGCTAATTACGACGATGCGAGATCCCAAGGCAGAGAACGTTGGCCGGCTGCGTAGCCGCGCCTGGTTTGACAACCCGCACAATCCGGGGATGACCGCCGTGTATCTGGAACGTATCCAGAATTACGGCCTGACGACCGAAGAGTTGACCTGTGGCAAGCCGATCATTGGCATTGCGCAGACGGGCAGCGATCTCTCGCCTTGCAATCGCATCCACATGGATCTGGTTTGGCGGATCCGTGACGGGATCCGGGACGCCGGCGGTGTGCCGCTGGTGTTCCCGACGCATCCGATTTCGGAGAGCTGCCGCCGGCCTACGGCGGCGGTGGACCGGAATTTGGCGTATTTGGGCATTGTTGAGATTCTGCATGGCTACCCGCTGGATGGCGTGGTGCTGACGACGGGGTGCGATAAGACGACGCCGTCGTGCCTGATGGCGGCGGCGACGGTGAACATTCCGGCCATCGCGCTGAACGGCGGGCCGATGATCAACAGCTACTACAAGGGCAAGCTGGACGGCAGCGGTATGGCTGTTTGGGACGCGCGGCGGATGCTGGCGGCCGGCGAGATCGACTATAAAGAGTTCATCTTCAAAGTCGTGAATTCGACGCCGAGCGCGGGGCACTGCAACACGATGGGCACGGCGACTTCGATGAACTCATTGACCGAGGCGCTGGGGATGTCATTGCCGGGGAATGCGGCGATTCCGGCGGTGTATCGTGAGCGCGGGCAGATGGCCTATTTCACGGGCAAGCGGATTGTCGAGATGGTGCACGAGGACCTGACGCCGTCGAAGATCATGACGCGGAAGGCGTTTGAAAATGCCATTGTCGTCAACTCGGCGATTGGCGGTTCGACGAACTGTCCGCCGCATATCATTGCGATTGCGCGCCACGTTGGCGTTGAATTGAAAGTGAAGGAGTGGGAGACGATTGGTCACCACATTCCGCTGCTAGCGAACGTGCAGCCGGCGGGTGAGTTCCTGGCCGAGTCGTTCCATTTGGCGGGCGGTGTGCCGGCGATCTTTGGCGAATTGATGGAAGGTGGCCACATCCATACCGACGTCATTACGGCGACGGGGAAGACGGTGGGCGAAGTCTACGCGGGCAAGCGGAGCCAGGACGAGAACGTGATCCGGCCGCTGTCGAACCCGGTGAAGGAGAACGCGGGCTTCCTGGTGGTGGGCGGGAACGTGTTTGATAACGCGCTGGTGAAGACGTCGGTGATTGGGGATTCGTTCAAGCAACGGTTCTTTTCGACCAATGTTTTCACGGGTCGCGCGGTGGTGTTTGAAGGGCCCGAGGATTACCACGAGCGGATTGACGATCCGGCGTTGGGCATCGATGAACACTGCGTGCTGGTGATTCGCAATGTGGGCCCGGTGGGCTATCCGGGCGCGGCGGAGGTGGTGAACATGCTGCCGCCGGACTACCTGGTGAAGCGCGGCATTGATGTGTTGCCGACAATGGGCGACGGGCGGCAGAGCGGGACGTCGGCTAGTCCGTCGATTCTGAACGCGAGTCCGGAAGCGGCCGTGGGCGGGAATCTGGCGATTCTCCGGACGGGCGACATGATCAAGATCGACTTGAACGAGAGCCGCGTGGATGTGCTGCTTTCCGACGAGGAGATTGCGGCGCGCCGGGCTGCGTTGGTGATTGAACTGACGCCCAGCCAGACGCCGTGGCAGGAGCTACAGCGGATGCACGTGGGCCAGCTGGGCGAGGGCGGGGTGCTGGAGTTCGCGGTGAAGTATAAAGACGTTGGCAAGGAAATTCCGCGTCACAATCATTAAACATTCACAGGAGTTCGATAAGCTAGCTCCTGATGACTACAGGTAAACTGGCACTTCTTCTCGGCGTCACCGCTGTGGCGGTGATCGCCGTGAAGAAGCCCGATCTCTCTTCGATATTGCCGACGACTGCGACGGCGGGTAAACAGGCGAACGATGCCTATTTGGTTGCGAGCGCGCAACTGGTGCGGCCGTGGCGATTGAAGAGTGAGATCAAGGGCCGGCCGGTGGATTTGGCGATCGATCCAACGGGTTCGTTTGCCGCCGTTTTGAACGGGAATAACGTCGTCACGATTGACCTGGCGAGTGGCCGGGAGATCAGCCGTGTGACGACGAAGACCAATTCGTATTTGGGGATCCGGTTCCGGCCGGGGGCTTCGGAGATATGGGCGAGCGAGGCGACGCGGACGGGGCCGGATGCGCTGTTGCGGATTCCGTATTCGGCGGGCGGGGAACTGGGCAAACTGGACCGGATGGAACTGAAAGGGCACCCGATTCCGGCGGGACTGGCGTTTAGTGCCGATGGGAAGAAGCTGTATGCGGCGATGCACCACACCAATGAGATTGCGGTGGTGGATCCGGTGGGGAAGACCATTACGGCGCGCTGGGCGAGCGAGTTGGCGCCGTTTTCCCTGGCGCTGAGCGGTGATGGCGGGAGGCTGTTTGTATCGAATCGCGGCGGGGCGCCGCGGGCCGAGGCGAAGCAGGCGTTGAGTGGGAATGTCCCGTTGCCGACGGACGAGCAGGGTTCGGTGCTGGCAGGGACGGTGCAGGTGTTTGATACGGGGAGCGGGAAGGTGCAGTCGGTCGCGGTGGGGTTGGCGCCAGCGGGGCTCGCGTTGAGCCCGGACGGCTTGACGGTGGCGGTGGCGAATGCCCACTCCGATACGGTTTCGATGATCGATACGAAGACGCTGGCGGTGACGGCGTTGACGATTGACACGGCGAGCCGGTTGCCTGGGTTGCTGCCGAATTCGGTGGCTTTCCGCGCGGATGGAGAGCGGCTGTACGTGGCTTGCGGCGGGGACAATTCGGTGGCGGTTTATGGGCGTAAGAAGAACGGGTGGGAGTTGGCGGGGAAGGTGCCGACGGGATGGTTCCCGACGGCGGTGCAGGTGGATGGGAAAGGCGTGTTGCAGATCACGAGCGTGAAGGGCGTGGGGGATGATGAATCGGAACCCGGGAAGCACAATTCGCGGGTATTTGAGGGTATTTTGTCGTCGGTTCCGGATCCGACGGCGGCGCAGTTGCATGCCGGGGCGCGGGAGGCGCAGTTGGCCGCGCGGCCGCGGTTTACGCCGAATGGAGGCGTGAAGGATCTGGCGAAGTTGGGGATTGAGCACGTATTCTTTTTGATCAAAGAGAACCGGACGTACGATCAGGTGTTCAGCGATATTCCGAAGGGAAATCGCGATGAGAAGTTGCTGATGTATGGGCGGGAAGTGACGCCGAATCATCACGCGCTGGCTGAGAAGTATGTGCTGTTGGACAACTTCTATTCGAGCGGGGCGATTAGTTTTGAGGGACATCAGTGGCTGATGATGGGGTTCGTTTCCGATCATACGGAGCGGGCGCTGCAGGCGGCGCCGCGCGGGTATGCGTGGAATATGGGCGATTCGTTGACGGTTTCGCCGGCAGGGTTCTTCTGGCAGGATCAGCGGCGACCGCTGTCGGTGCGGTTGTTGGGGCCGGTGTCGGAACCGGCGACGCCGGGGCCGGATGGGTTGATGCGGGACATCAACGAGACGCAGATGCTGAAGTGGTCGGAGTATTGGAACCACTATCAGAAGGGCACTTGGAAGGAAGTGGTGGGTTCGCGGTGCGTGGTGCCGGCGCTGCGGCCGATCTTCGATGAGAAGTTCCCGCCGTCATCGATGAAGGTGCCGGACCAGATTCGGGCGGCGGCGTTTGCGGAGCGGTTGGATGCTTGGGAAAAGAATGGGACGACGCCGAATTTCACGATCGTGACGATGACGAGCGATCACACGGAGGGGCGGAACCCGAATGCGCCGCGGCCGCGTTCGATGGTGGCGGATAACGATCTGGCGCTGGGGAAGATTGTGGAGAAGATCAGCAAATCGAAGGTGTGGGGGAAGAGTCTCATCTTGGTGGTTGAGGACGACGCGCAGGACGGCGTGGACCACGTGAGCGGGCGCCGGACGGTGGCGCTGGCGATTGGGCCGCACATCAAACGGAACGCGCTGGACTCCAATTTCTACACGCATTTGAACATGGTGCGGACGATGCAGGATGTGTTCGGGCTGCAGCCGCGGACGCGGTTCCTGGCGAACTCGCGGGCGATGAATAGTGTGTTCACGGCGGAGAAGAACCTGGATCCCTATACGGCGATTGTGCCGTCGGTTCGTTTGGACGATATGAATCCGCCGGTGACGGCGCTGCAGGGCCGGGAGCGGTGGGCGGCGGTGGAATCGGCCAAGATGAATTGGAACGATATTGACGATGTGCCGACTGACGTTTTGAACCGGATTCTGTGGGGCGACGCCAAGGGGTTCGACATGCCGTATCCGGTGAGGGCTGCAAAATAATGCGGTATTTGTTGGTGTTTTCGATGACACTGGCGGCGGGTAACTGGCCGCAGGCCGGCGGGCCCGACGGGACGTGGCAGGTGACCGGGGCCGAACCGCCGGTGCGCTGGAGCGTGGCGCGCAATGAGAATATCGCGTGGCGCGTGCCGTTACCGAATGCCGGGCAGAGCGGGATTGCGGTGTGGGGCGACCGGCTGTTTTTGACGACGTTCGCGCCGGGGGAGAAGGGGTTCAGCGGGAAGATTATCGGCCTGGCGGTGGACGCGCGGACGGGCAAGACGCTGTGGAGCGTGCCGCTCGAAGGTGTGGAGAAGAGCCCGATGCTGTACGCCTACTCCGATTCGACAACACCCACGCCGGTGACCGATGGGAAGCATGTGTGGTTCTTCAACGCCAGTGGCGAGATGGGCTGCTGGGACTTCCAGGGTAAGGAAGTTTGGCGGCGGAAGTTCACGCCGTGGGGGAAGCCGTTTCCGTTCAACAAACAGTTTGAGCCGATGATTGTGGGGGATCTGATCTACAACGTGGAGCCGCAGGAGAAAGAGGGCTGGAACTATTTGCGGGCGTTTGATAAGCGGACGGGGAAAGTGGTTTGGACCAATGCGGACGGGACGACGGCGTACAACACGCCGCGGTTGGGACGGACGAAGGATGGAGCTGTTGCCATTCTGCATGGGCGTGGCGGATGGCATGACGTGCCGGAGGCGCCGGTGGGGTTGAGTTTGACGGAGGCGAAATCGGGGAAGGATTTGTGGCGATTTGTGGCCGATGAGGGGACGGAGAATGCTCCCACTTGGCAGGCGCTGTATGTGATGCATTGGGACGCGCGGTTTGCGTATTGGTTCCGGATGAACCCGGAGGAATCGCACCTGGTGATTGATGCGGCGACGGGGAAGCTGGTGCGGACGCAGTCGTTGATTCGGGGCGTGGATTATCGGCAGTGGGACGCGGCGGCGGGTCAGTACAAGTTGCATGAGAATGTGAATTTACGCGAGATTTCCGACTCCTTGCCGATGCCGGCGGGGGAGGTGATTCGGGTGCAGCCGGCGTGGCACGCCAACATTGTTGTGAACGGGTATCACTACTTTCTGGTGAGCACGGGGCACCGGCGGAACCGGAAGCCTCCGAAGGGGCGCGCGGGGCCGGCGTATTCGGTGGGGCGTGTGCATGTAGGTACGGGGAAGGTGGAGTATCTGGAGCTGCCGGTGGCGGTGGATGACGCTGGGAAGCGGATTTATGGCAAGGCGCTGCGGACCGAGGCTGTGAACGCGCAGGGCGTGGATGTGGCTACGGAGGACCGTTCGCGGATGGACGGGTGGGAGACGCCGGCGTTCTGGGGCAGCCCAGTGGCGATCAACAACAAGGTGTTCTTTACGACCTCGCTGGGGACGACGTATGTGCTGGATGCGACGGCGGCGAAGTTGGACGCGGCGTCGATTGTGGCGGTGAATGACTTGGGGCCGTTTCAGAAGACGTGGAGCCAGAATTCGGTGTCGTTTGACGGGAAGCGGCTGTATCATCGGACGGCGAAGGAGTTGATCGCGATCGGGCGGTGAGGGTTACGGTTCATTTACTCTGAAGGTTCATGCGCCTTCTACTCCTTTTGCTCGCCGGGCTTTGTTTGCCGGGCGCGCAGCCGCTCCGTTTCCGGATTACTTTGAATGCCTCTGTGGCGCCGCAGGGGGCCTCCGGGCGGCTGTTCGTTTTCCTGGATAAGGGGAGCGAGGCGGTAGAGCGGATCAAGGTGGGGTTCCTGCCGGAGAGTGTGTGGCTGGCGGCGAAGGAAGTGCCGTATTGGAAGGCAGGGGATACCGTCGAGCTGAACCCGGATGAGATGGCGTTCCCGCAGGGGTTTTCGAAGGCCGCGAAGGGCGATTATGTGGTGATGGCGCTGCTGGACCGTGACCACACGTTTGCGCGGGAGCGGCAGGATGCGGGCGATCTGACGAGCGCGGTGACGGTGCTGAAGGCGTTTGACCCGGCCGATGCGGCACCGGTGGCGTTGGAGCTATTGGCTGTGACGCCCGCGCGGGCAGCGATGCCGGACACTGAGCAGGTGAAGTATGTCCGATTTGAAAGTCCGCGACTATCGGCGTTCTTCGGGCGGCCGATTTACATGCAGGCGGGCGTGGTGGTGCCGAAGGGGCACACGGCCGATGGGCCGGCGTTGCCGACGGTGTATCACATACACGGTTTTGGCGGGAATTACCGGGAGGCGTTTGCGAAGGGGGAGCGGATAACGGCGGCGATTGAGGCGCGAGAGGCGTTTCGTGCGGTGCATGTTTTCCTGGACGGCAACTGTCCGGGCGGGCATCACGTGTTTGCCGATTCGGTAAATAACGGGCCGTGGGGGGCGGCGTTGACGGAAGAGTTGATCCCGCATTTGGAGAAGCGTTTTCACTTGGCGCCGTTGGCGGCGGGGCGGTTTGTGACGGGGCATTCGTCGGGTGGGTGGAGCTCTTTGTGGCTGCAGGTGCGGTACCCGGATTTCTTTGGGGGGACGTGGTCGACGTCGCCGGATTCGATGGATTTCCGGAGTTTTACGGGGATTGATGTGACGCCGGGTTCGACGCAGAATGCGTACAAGACCAAGGCTGGGGCGGCGTTGAATCTGGTTCGGATGCAGGGGAAAGATGTGATGTCGGTGGAAGAGTTTGCGCGAATGGAAGTGGTGACCGGCGAGTATGGCGGCCAACTGGCTTCGTTCGACTGGGTGTTTTCGCCCCGGGGTGCGGATGGGCGGCCGATGCCGGTTTTTAACCGGGAGACGGGGGCGTTGGACCAGGCGGTGTTGCCGTATTGGCAGAAATACGAGATTGCGCGGATTGTGCGCGACAACTGGGCGGAGCTGGGGCCGAAGCTGCGGGGGAAGATCCGGCTGACGATTGGTTCGATGGACAACTTCCACTTGAACGAAGCGGCTGCGATGTTCTGCGGATGGCTGGCGGAGAAGGGCCGCGAGGAGGCTTGTGAGATTGTGCCGGAGCGCGACCACTTCGATTTGCATCGGCCGTACAAGACCTATCCGAACGGGTTAACGAAGCGGATGGACGATGAGATGCGCGCGCAGTGGGAGAACCGGAATCAGCCGCGGTAGGCGCGGTCGAGCACTTCGACTACGTGGAGAACGGGCTGGTCCTTGCCGTGGATCTTGGCGCCGGCCTGGAGCTGGATCATGCAGCCCGGGTTGGCGGTGACGATGCATTCGGCGCCGGTGGCGTTGACGGACTGCATCTTGTTTTTGAGAAGGCCCATGGCCATCTCGTTGTGCACCACGTTGTAGATGCCCGCTGAGCCGCAGCAGAGGTCACTGAGCGCCATTTCCTTCAGGGTGACACCCGGGATAGCCGCTAGCACTTTTCGCGGCTGTACGCGGATCTTCTGGCCATGGCAGAGGTGGCAGGAGTCCTGGTAGGTGACCGTCATGTTGAGCGGCTTGGCGGGGGTGCGGATTTCGATTGATCCGAGGAATTCGTTGATGTCCTTCATTTTGGCTTTGAAGGCGAGGGATTTGTCGCGGTAGGCGTCGTCGTGTTCGAGGAGTTCGTCGTATTCCTTGAGCGTGGAGCCGCAGCCGGCGGCGTTGGTCAAGATGACGTCGAAATCGCCGTCGAGGGTGGCGTCGATGTTGTTTTTTGCCAGTTCGCGGGCGTCGTCCTTGCGGCCGGCGTGGACGTGGAGCGCGCCGCAGCAGTTCTGGGCTTCGGGGATGTGGACCTCGCAGCCGTTTTTCTGGAGAACGCGGACGGTGGCTTCGTTAAGCCGGGCGAAGCTGATGTTGGCGATGCAGCCGGCGAGGAAGGCGACCTTGTACCGCTTTTCGCCTTCGGCCGGGAACACCTTGCCGATTTGGCTGAAGAAGAAGGGCGTCTCGGCCGAGGGCGCGAGCATTTCGATTTCGTGGAGGCGGCCGAAGAATTTCAATACGCCGGAGGAGCGGACGAGTTTTTGGAGGCCGCTGGCTTGATAGAGGAACAGGCCGGCGCCTGCGAGGGATAGCATCCACCGGGACGAGAGCAATGTGCCGAAGACGAAGTCGCGGGCGAACCGGACGTGCCAGGGGCGCTGGATGTTCTGGTCGATGTGGGCGCGGGCGGCTTCAATCAAGCGGCCGTAGTTGACGCCGCTGGGGCAGGCGCTTTCACAGCCGCGGCAGGCGAGGCAGAGCTCCATGTGCTCTATGTAGGTGTCGCTGATTTCAGCTTTGCCTTCGGCTACCTGGACCATCTGGTAGATGCGGCCGCGCGGGGAGTCCATTTCGACGCCGAGTTCGCGGTAGGTGGGGCAGGAGTTCAGACAGAGGCCGCAGTGGACACACTTGTCCAGATCCACCTGCCGCGGCGCTTCGGAGTTGTTACCAATTTGGGTCAAATCAGATGCGGCCATACAGACGTCCTTTGTTGAGAAGATGCTTCGGGTCCAGCATTTGCTTGATCTTTTCCATAACGGGGAAATCGTTGCCTGGTTCGGGCCAGAGGGTAGAGGCGGCGCGCGTGGCGGGGCCGGCGTCCATGACGATGTGCGCGTTGGGGGTGGGCTTGGTGAGCGTTGTGGGCGCGGTGGCGTGGTAGAGGTACGCAACGCCGTTGGCGGCGCGGGCGAGGGCCGGTCCTGTGTGGGAGGCGAGGGCGGTGGCGAGTTCGGCGAGCGGGATTGCCACGCGGACGATGGCGCCGTTGGCGTTATCGGTCAGGAAGGCTTCGGCGAAGTTTTCGATGGATCGCCAGAAGGCCTGTTCGGCTGCCGCTTCGAGCGTTTCGAACGACGCGAGTTCGCGGGAGTAGCGATCGATCAGCGCCTGGCTGCCACCGGTGCCGATGGCGAGCAGCCAGCCGGACTTGCCGATGCGTGCGCTGGCGGCGGGGCTGAGGAGATCGACCGCGGCCGGTTGCAGAACGCTCTGCAGGATGCGGGTTCGTTCGGCGATGGCGTCCTGGGCCGAGGGGAATGATTGCAGGAAGGTGCGGGTGAATTTGTCCTTCGGGATCAGCTTGAAGTTGACGGTGGTGATGATGCCGAGGGTGCCCCAACTGCCGATCATCAGCTTGCCCATGTCGAGCCCGGCAACGTTTTTGACAACCATGCCGCCAGCCTGGACCAGCTTGCCGGCCATGGTGGCGAATTGGATGCCGATAACGAGATCGCGCGCGGTGCCATAGAGGCGGCGGCGGGGGCCGGAGTGATTGGCGGCCAGGACGCCGCCGATGGTGGCGGTGGCGGCGTAGGGCGGGTCGAGCGGGATCATCTGCTGGTTGGCGGCGAGCAGCGCGGTGAGTTCGGCATAGGGCATGCCGGCTTCGACGGAGATGGTGAGATCGCGCGGTTCGTATTCGAGGACGCGCTTCATGTTGGCCGTCGAGATGCGGACTTTTGCGTCGGCGACGGGGCCGCCCCAACGGGTTTTTGTGAAGCGCCCGCCCGCTTCCACGCTGTGACCGGCGGCACCGGCAGCGCCTAAAGCCGCCGCCAGTTCCGTCGCGTTATCCGGATGTTTCAAATCTTGCATGCGAACTAGTCAGTATAATCTCCATCGATGGGTAAATTCATTTTGTTGGCATTTTGTTTGGTGGCCGGGGCGCAAGACGCGAAGGCCGTTTTGGACGCGCAGACGGCGGCGTGGAACCGCGGGGACCTGGAGACGTTCGTGGAAACCTACGAGAATTCGCCTTCGATCACGTTCCTTGGGAAGGCGCTTTCGCACGGGCGGGCGGAGGTGCTGGCGCGTTATAAGCGCACGTACGATACGCGGGAGAAGATGGGCAAGCTCCGGTTTGAGGTGATGGAGCAGCGGGCGTTGGGCGGGGAGTACGTGATGGTGTTGGGTAAGTTTTTCCTGACTCGCACGGCCGCTGGCGGCGGCGACGCCACCGGGCAGTTCACGCTCATTTTGCACAAAGGGCCTGGCGGCTGGAAGATCATTCACGATCACACGTCTTCGTAGGGCTGGCCCGCATGAGGCCCACTGACGAAACCCTAGCGATTACCCCGACTTGATTGTTGTACACTCTACCGCAGTGTTTTTTGCGTGAAAGTTTTTGTACGAACAAAAGAGGCATCGGATGAGCTCACAGAATCAACATTTGGGCGGTAAGTTTGCGCTTGTCACTGGCGCATCGCGCGGGATTGGACGCGGCATCGCTTTGCGCCTGGCTGAGAGAGGCGCGGCGGTGGCCATTAACTACCGCGAGAATGAAAATGCAGCCAACGAAGTTGTTCACCTGATTAAAGAACGTGGGGGCGAAGCGTTCGCCGTGCAAGCGGACGTCACGAACACCGATGAACTGGCTGGACTGGTTGAACAGGTTCAACAGAATTTCGGCGCACTTGATATCTTCGTCCATAATGCCCTCGGCGACCTGCTGGGGTTCATGGCGCCTCCCATGGCAGTAACACTCGAACAGTGGGATGCCGCGTTTCAGTGTCAGTCGCGTGCTTTCCTTACTGGTGTTCAACAAGCCGCGACCGTCATGCGCGAAAACGGTCGGATTGTGGCGATTAGCTATTGGCCGGGGAGTCATCTGGGCGGTTTCTCGTCCTATTTCGCAATGGGCACCAACAAGGCGGCACTGGAAGCGATGTGCCGCTATTTTGCAGTCACCCTTGCCGGGCGCGGTATCACGGTGAACGCGGTCTGTGCCGGCCTAACCGACGACAGTATTCTCAACCAGTTGCCGTTACCGGCACAGGAAGCGATTCTCTCCTGGCTGAAGTCAGGGTGGACTCCGATGGGACGTCCGGGCACACCGGCGGACATTGGCGGGGCGGTGGCGGCACTTTGCGCGGAGGATGCTGGTTGGATTACGGGGCAAACGATTGTTGCCGACGGCGGTGCTTCGTTGATGAGTCCTGAGATGCCGTTGTTTTTTCAGAAACCGTGACGGCCGGTCTGACGCACACAGATAAGGGGCATGACACCGGCCTAGTTACCTAACGGCCGAAGATGAAGCGCAGGCGGCGGGGATCGGCCCCGCCGTCGAGCACGCCATCGCGGATAAGGATCACAGTGGGAGCGGAGCCGTTGCTCCAATCGCCGCTGGGCTGGACGATGTGACCTTTGGCAGAGAGCGCGTCCATGATGCTCTGGGGGACGCGCTTTTCAATGCGGGTGCGGCCGGGGACGAATTCGTGGGTGGCGAAGGAGCTATAGAAATGCTCAGTCTGGAAACGCGGGGCTTCGACGGCTTCCTGCGGCGCCATGCCGAAGTCGATGATGTTGAGCAGCACTTGCAGCATGGCCTGATCCTGATTGTCGCCGCCGGGGGTGGACATGGCAAAGAAGGGCTTGCCGTCCTTGAGCACGATGGTGGGGCTGAGGGTGACGCGGGGACGCTTGCCCGGGGCGAGTTCGTTGGCGTGGCCTTTGGTCATGACGAAGCTCTGCAGGCGGCTGGAGAGCGGGATGCCTGTGTCGCCAGCGATGACGCTGGGGAGCCATGCGCCGGAGGGGGTGGCGGAGAAGACGTTGCCCTGTTTATCGACGACGTTGACGCAGGTGGTGTCCTGGACGCTGTTGTGTTCGGTGGCGACGGCGGCGCGGAGGTTCGTTCCCATGGCGCCGGGGCGTGATTCCATCGAAGCTTTATTGGGGTCAATGAGCTTGCGGCGGGCGGCGGCGTAGTCGCGGGAGAGAAGAGTCTCGACGGGGATCTTGGAGAACTTGGGGTCGCCGTAGTGGGCGTCGCGGTCGGCGAAGGCGAGTTTGACGGCTTCAATAACCGTATGGAGGTAGGGCGCGGAGTTGTGGCCCATTCCTTTCAGATCGTAGCCTTCCAGGAGTTGGAGGGCCTGGAGCATGACGGGTCCCTGCGTCCAGAAGCCAGGCTTGACGACGGTGTAGCCGCGGTAGTCGGTGGTTTGGGGCGTATCGATTTCGGCCCTGAAATCGCGGAGGTCTTCATAGCGAATAAGACCGCCGTTGGCTTCGGAGAATGCGGCGATCTTCTTGGCGATGGGGCCACGGTAGAAATAGTCGCGAACGGCCTGGATCTTCTTTTCGCGATTGCCGCGCTGCTTCTTTTCGGCGGCGGCGAGTTCGCGGAGGGTTTTCGCGAGCGCGGGTTGTTTGAAGATGGTGCCGCGTTGTGGGACCTTGTCGCCGGGGAGGAAGTGGGTTTTGGAGGTGGGCCAGGAGGCCAGGAGGCGTTCGCCGTTCTTGATGAACGTGGCGAACTCTTCCCCAATGGGGAACTGGTCGGCGTACTCGATGGCGGGAGCGGCGACCTCGGCGAAAGACTTGGTGCCGTACTGTTGGAGGGCCAGCATGAGGCCGTCGAAGACGCCGGGGAGGATGGCGGCGTGGATGCCTTCACCAGGGATGGGCGCCATTTGCGCGGGATTTTCCCAGGCGCCGGGTTTGCGCTGACTGTACCAGTCTGGCGTGGCCAGTTTCGGTGCGGTGCCTACGCCGTTGACGACGACAACGGGCTTGCCGTTCATCTTAATGAGCAGCGGCATTTCGCCACCGAGGCCAAAGCGGGCCTGTTCGGTGACGGCGGCGGCGAGGGTCGAGGCCACGCCCGCGTCGACGGCGTTGCCACCAGCGGCGAGGATCCGGAAGCCGGCCTCCACTTCAAAGTTGTTCGCCGCACCGACCATTTCGCGAGTGCCGCGGACAGGGGGGAACATTGTCTGTTGCCCGAAGGCGGTCTGTTGCCCGAAGGAGGCAACGGCCAGGAGGAGCAGAGAGGCTCGGCGCATAATGCTATCTATCTTCGCAGGAGTTCGCGGTATTTGCGCAGGAGTTCGTAGAGCATGACGCCGCCGGCGGTGGCGACGTTCAACGAATGCTTGGATCCGAGCATGGGGATGCGCACGTGGACTTCGCATCGTTCGGCGATGTGGGGTTGGATGCCGTCGACCTCGTGGCCGAAGACGACGCAGACGGGGAAGCGGGGTTGCCAGTCGAAGAGATCGACGGAGCGGACGCTGGTTTCGATGGCGGCGAGTTGGACGCCTTCGGCCTGGAGGGAATCGAGCACGGGCGACACGTCCCAGTGGTGTTCCCAGGGCACGCGGTCCTCGGCGCCGAGGGCGGTTTTGGTGATCTGTTTTTGCGGGGGGAAGCCTGTGATGCCGCCTAGATAGAGCCGTTCCAGCGCACAGGCGTCGGAGGTTCGAAAGAACGAGCCAACGTTGTAGAGGCTGCGGACGTTGTCGAGGAGGACTCGGACGGGAAGGGGGCGGATGCCGTCGTAGGGAGAGGAAAGATGGGTGGCGGTGAAGGGAAGTCGTTCGTCTGGCACGTTGCGGTGTATGGGGCTCCGAGTATTGGAGGAGCCCCATGGATCTCAAATAGAAAGTCTATCAACCACCGGCTTTTTTGTCGCTGGCGACGCCGGGGCGCATTTTATTCATTGCGCGAACCATCATGAAAATCACGAACGCAAGGATCACAAACTCGACCACGTTCTGGATGAACATGCCGTATGCAATCACCGGAGCTTTGGCTTTCACCGCGGCCTCCAGGTTTTCGTAGGTTTTGCCGTCAAGGGCGGCGTACATGCCCTTGAAATCCACTCCGCCGAGGAGCAGCCCGATTGGCGGCATAATCACATCGTTTGCAAGGGAGTTCACGATCTTGCCGAACGCGCCGCCGATGATCACGCCAACGGCGAGATCCATGACGTTACCGGACACCGCGAACTGCTTGAACTCTTCCATCATTCCCATAGCAATAGTCTCCTGTTTTCGAGTCACTGCTTAGCCGGACGACGACCTGAAAACAGAAAACCGGGTGACTTCCCGGAACCCCATTTGTTCGTACAGGCGACGCCCAACGGTGCTCGATTGTAACACGCAGGAATCAAAATACAAGCGATTTCGCATCCGTTCATGACCGACCCTCATGACTGTTTCCGCGAAGCCCCGCCTGCGATATCCAGGCACTGTGCCAACCGAGTAAAATCCGCAGCAAGAGTCGGATACATTTAGCATGGCAATCGTTACCGGGCGGTCTTCAAAATATCCAATAAAACCGGCATATTCACTGGACCAGCTCTCTTCCTGGCCGTAGACGTGCATTGTCATTTGAAACGGCAGATCGAAAATTGTCGAGACAAGATGGGAGAAAGTTAATCTGGACGGGGCGTCGCACACCTCTTTCACGCTGATTGGCGAAGCCGGGAGATGCGCCGGGTACAACACGTCAGTGTACATGCCCGGGGCAGTAACAACGGGGTCCATTCCGTAGGAATAACATCGGTCCTTTAAATGGCGAAGCGTATTGGAGTCCAGTAAGTCATGACACGCCCAGGACGACCAGCCCATGTTGAGGCTGCGGTAGAACGAAGCCGCCTTGGCGATGCGCGTCGACAGGTCGCCGTGGATACCAGGCACTGGTGAGGAGAGCAGGGCCGAGTTGAACACCGGGTAGTTCCAGCCGCAACTGATGGCGGCAATGCCCGGCATTTCGCGCACCAGCCCGTCGGGGTGGGACCCGGCGTAGAACGCCATCGCGTGGCGGAGATTGCGCTCCACAAGCTGAAAGGGCTGACGTTCAAGTAACATGCGCGGCAATTACAACAGAGAAACGGGATCTACGTCAATCACCAGCGCCGTCGCCCCCCATTTTTGTTGGGCGGCGAAACGGCGGATATTGTGCAGCGTTTCGTTCAGTTTTTTGCGGTCGGAGGACTTCAGTAGCAACTGGTAGCGGAACTCGTTTTTAAGACGTGGCACGGGCGCGGGTGCCGGTCCCATGACGCGCATCTCTTTTGGCTCCGGGCGCAGTAGCCTCTCCAGTTCCGTACTCTTCCGCAGTGCCTCCTCCTGCACCTCATCGCGCACGAGGATGTTGGCCAACGCGCTGAATGGCGGATAACGCATGGATTTCCGAAACAGGATTTCCTTCTCGTAGAACTGGGCGTAGTCTTGCTGCGAGGCCAGGCGTACCGCGTAATGTTCGGGATTGGAGGTTTGCAGGATGACTCGGCCGGGGAGTTCGCCGCGTCCGGCGCGTCCGCTGGCTTGTGTGAGGAGTTGGAACGTGCGCTCCGCGGCGCGGAAATCGGGCATGCCGAGGCCAATGTCGGCGGACACGATGCCGACGAGCGTGACGTTGGGAATATCGTGCCCTTTGGCGATCATCTGGGTGCCGACGAGAATATCGAAGTTACCTTCGCGGAAGCCGTGGAGAATAGTTTCAAAATGCCTTTTGGTGCTGACGGTGTCGCGATCCATACGCGCAATACGGGCGCGGGGCAGCGCCTTGTGGAGTTCGTCTTCCACCTTTTCGGCGCCCGTTCCCAGGAAGTGCAGATACTCGCTATCGCACTTTTTGCAGCGGTCCGGGATGCGCTCGGCGTAGTTGCAGTAATGGCAGAGCAGGCGTTTGTCGCGCCGGTGATAGGTCAACGTTACCGCGCAATTCGGGCACTGCACGCGTTCCCCGCAGGAGCGGCAACTGACAAAGCTGGAGAAGCCGCGGCGGTTGAGCAGCAGCATCGTCTGCTCCCCGGCGGCGAGCCGCTCATCGAGCGCCGCCAGCAGCGGACGCGAGAACGTTCCCATTTGGCGGGTTTCCAGGAACTCTTCGCGCATGTCGACGAGCTGCACGATCGGCATCGGCCGGCCGGCGACGCGTTCTGGTAGTTCGAGCAGCGTGTACTTCCCGCGCTCCACGTTGTAGCGGGTTTCAAGAGCCGGAGTGGCCGAGCCCACGATGATAGTGGCGTTCAACTCTCTCGCACGCATGACCGCCACATCCCGGCCATTGTAGCGGGGTGCTTCCTGCTGTTTGTAGCTCTGGTCGTGCTCTTCATCGACGATGATGAGGCCCAGGTTCTGAATGGGCGCGAAGACGCCGGAGCGGGTGCCGACGACGACGCCTGCTTCGCCGCTGCGGATACGGCGCCATTGCTCGGTTCGTTCGTTATCGCTGAAGGCGGAGTGGAGAATGGCCACACGGTCGCCGAAGCGGTGCAGGAATTGGCCGGCCACTGCGGGGGTCAGCGCGATTTCGGGGACCAGGAGCAGGGCGGCGCGGCCGAGTTGCAGCGTGTGTTCAATGGCGCTCAGATAGACTTCGGTCTTGCCGCTGCCCGTGACGCCTTGGAGGAGAAAAGCGCCAAAGGCGCCGGTATCGAGCTGGGCGCGAATCTTGTCGAACGCCGCCTGTTGCCACGTGTTGAGCGCATGCGGGGGGCGTTCGTCGGCCAGCATGGCGATGGGGGCGATGCGGAGGGTGGCGAGCCCGCGCCGGGCCAATGCCCGGCCCCCGCGGGAGGCATCTTTAACAGACGCTTCGAGCGCGGCGAGGCCGTGTTCTCCCGGATGCAGTTCCAGATAGGCGAGCAGTTCCCGCTCCACTTTCGGAAGCTTTAATCCCTCGGCTCGCTTGGCGAAGCGAATGCGCAACTGTTCGGCCGGCGCGCGCATGGGATCCTTGGCGCTGACATCTTCTTCCACGCCGATGAACCCCTTCTGTTCGAGCGCCTTCAACAGGCGCGGGGCGTCTTCCACTTTCGTCTTCAGATACGACGCGGAGAGCGGGCGGACCTCCAACATGCGCAGCAGGCGGGCTTGCGGCGAGGGGTCTTCCTCGCCGAAGAGCGATTGGCGAACGTAGTCGCGGCCAGTATCGGTGAGGGTGTAGACTTTAGATCGGCTTGTCTCCGCCGAAGTGGGCGCCATGCTGCGCAGAACTTCACCGAGCGGCGCGCAGTAGTAAGACGCCACCCAGTGGGCCAACCGCAGCAGCGTGGTGTCGAAGATGGGCTCTTCGTCAATCAGCTTTTCGACGGCCCGGGCCTGCCGGTCCGGCGATTGGCGGTGCACCGTTAGGACCACACCCGTTAGCTTCCGCGTGCCAAACGGCACGACGACGCGCGCCCCCGGTTTCACTCTGTTGACCAGCGACAGCGGCAGCGCGTAGGTAAAGGGCTGGTCGAGCGGAACCGGAAGGCTGACGTCGCAGAACACCGTTAACCCAGACTGTCGATGGCGCGGAAGCTCTCGCGCAGCGCGGGATACAGCGCCTGGTAAACACCGTGCGCCCGCTGGTAGAACGCCGAGTCGGCGCCCGGCGGAATGTTTTCGACTTCGCGAATGGTGGCGGCGCAAGCCTCAACCACCGAGCCAAATACGCCCGTCCCCGTCATGGCCAACAACGCCGCGCCGTACGCGGAACCTTCCTGGCTTTCGAGAACCGCGACCGGCGTTCCGAAGACATCGGCGAACAGCTGCTTCCACATGGCGCTCTTGGCGCCGCCGCCGGAGAGTCGCACGCTGCTGACGCCGCAGCCCAGGCCGCGGATGATGTCCAGACAATCTTTCTGGCTGTAGCAGACGCCCTCCAGAACTGCGCGGGCCATGTCGGCGCGGGTGTGGGCGGCGGTCAGGCCGATCCAGGCGGCGCGGCACATGGAATCCAGGTGCGGCGTGCGTTCCCCCATCAGGTACGGCAGCCAGAACAGGCCTCGCGCGCCGGGCGCGCAACCGGCGGCGGCGCTTGTCAGATCATCATAGGATTCGCTGCTGGCCAGTTGGTTGCGAAACCACTGCAGACTCAGCCCGGCGCCCTGCGTGACGCCCATAACGTGCCATTTGCCGCGCACGGCGTGGCAGAAGGTGTGGACGCGCCCGGCGGGGTCGTAAGCCACAGTGTCCATGTGCGCGAAGACAACGCCGGAGGTGCCGATGGTGTCCGACACCAGGCCCGGCGCCACAATGCCGTTGCCAACGGCGCTGGCGGCCTGGTCGCCACCGCCGCCAATGACCGGCGTTCCCGCTGCGAGCCCGGTGGCCGCGGCGGCGGAGGCCGAGATGGTTCCGGTGATTTCTTCCGACTCGTAAACCTTCGGCAGAATCGAACGATCGATGCCGAGCGCATCCGCCAGTTCGAACGACCAGCGGCGGTTGACGACGTCGAACAACGCGGTGCCGGAGGCGTCGGAAACTTCGCTAGCCAGTTCCCCGGTCAGTTGCAACCGCACGTAGTCCTTGGGCAGCAGAAGGTGGCGCACGCGGTCGTAATTCGCCGGTTCGTTGTCGCGGACCCACAGGAGCTTGGGCAGCGTGAAGCCGGTGAGAACAGGATTGGCAATGCACTCCAGCACGCGCGCCTTTCCCACCTTGGCATTGATGGCATCCACCTGCGGCTGGCTGCGCTGGTCGCACCAGATCAGGGACGGCCGGATGACGGCGCGGTTGGCATCGAGGATCACGAGGCCATGCATCTGCCCGGACAAGGACACGCCTCGCACCGCCGTTCCCGCGACCCCGGCATCGGCCAGAACGCCGCGGATGGCTTCCTGGCAGGCGTCCCACCAGTTCTCCGGCCGCTGCTCCGCCCACAACGGCTTCTCCATGCGCATCTCTTCATGCGCCGCCGTGCGCGCGGCGACGATGCGCCCGGTCTCGTCGACCAACAGGGCGCGGGAGCCTCCCGTGCCGATATCGATTCCCAGCCAGTAGGCGCTCATGATGCGTGGGTCAGGTCCATGGCTTGAAACGGCAGATAGGCCGCGCCGATCAGCCCCGCTTCATTGCCGAGCGTTGCCGGCTCGATGCGGGTCTTCGAGTTGCGGTAAGTGAACGAGCGCATCTTTACCTGCGCTTCCAATTCCGGCCAGAAGAGGTCCCACGCCGGCAGCATGCCGCCGCTGAGGAGATACAGCGGGAAGTTAAACGTGTTGATCAGATTCGCCAGGCCGATCCCGAGCGCCCGGCCCATTTGCCCGAAGATGGCCTGCGCCTTCACGTTGCCGCCCAGGGCCAGCTCGTAGACTTCCTTGCTGGTCAGCGGATGCGCGCTCAAACTCATCAACATCGCCAGGCTTTCGACGGCCGTCGCCGAGGCGAGCTTTTCTAGACAACCTAAATTCCCGCAGCCACAGGGGGGGCCGAACGGGTCGATCGTCAGATGTCCGAGCTCCGCCGCCATGCCGTCCATGCCATGCAGAACGCGCCCGTTCATGATGATGCCGCCGCCGACGCCCGTGCCCAGAGTCAGTAGCACCAGGTCCTCCACACTGCGCCCCGCGCCCATCCATTTTTCGCCCAGCGCGGCCGCGTTGGCGTCGTTTTCCAGGATGATGGGCGTGCCCAACTTCTGCTCAATGGCGTCCCGTACGGGATAGTTTTCCAGATAGGGCAGGTTGTTGGAGTTGGTGATGAAACCCTGTTTCAAGAGAATGAATCCTGGAACCCCGATCCCCACACCTGTCAGCCGCAGGGCGGACTGATTGTGCTTGAGCTGGTTGACGCTGTTGACGATGTCGCCAATCACCGCGTCGCGCCCGCCTTCGAAGTCCGTGTCGACGGAGATCTTCTCCAGAATGCGGCCGTCACGGCCAACGGCGGCGGCTCTCAGGTTTGTGCCGCCCAGGTCAACGCCAATTGAATATTCAGTCATGGTCGAAACCTCTCAGTATCCCACTTAGCGGGTAATGCCCATCGTCATGAGGAGAAACGCATATTGCTCGGCCGTCTCTTCCAACGCCGCATAACGCCCGGATTTTCCGAAATGCCCGGCGCCCATATTGATCTTCATCGCCAGCAGATGCTTGTCCGTTTTCACGGTGCGGATCTTCGCCACCCATTTGGCCGGCTCCCAGAAGGGGACGCGCGGGTCGTTCAGCCCGCCTGTGGCGAGAATGTTCGGGTAGGCCGCCGCCTTCACGTTGTCGTAGGGCGAATAGGACTTGATGTAGTCGTAGAATTTCTTGTCGTCCGGATTGCCCCATTCTTCGTACTCGCCCACCGTCAGCGGGAGCGTGGCGTCGGACATGGTGTTCAAAACGTCGACGAAGGGTACCAGCGCGAGCACCGTGTGAAACAGGTCCGGACGCAGGTTCACGACAGCCCCCATCAGCAGACCGCCGGCGCTGCCGCCCATGATCGCGAGCCGTTCGGGCTGGGTGTATTTGCCCGCTACGAGATGCTCGGCGGCGGCGATGAAGTCGGTAAACGTGTTCTTCTTTGCCAGGAATTTCCCGTTCTCATACCAGTGCCGGCCCATCTCTGAGCCGCCGCGAATGGTGGCGATGGCGAAGGCGAAGCCGCGGTCGAGCAGGCTGAGCCGCGCCGGACTAAACGTGGCCTCCGAATTGAGGCCGTAGGAGCCGTAGCCGTATAGAAGAAGCGGCGCTTTGCCGTCCTTCCGGAACCCTTTTTTGTAGACGATGGCGACGGGGATTCGCTGGCCATCGGAGGCCGTGGCGAAGGTCCGTTCGCTCTCGTATTGGGAGGCGTCGTAGCCACTTGGAATCTGCTGCTGCTTCTTGAGCGTCCGCTGTTTTGTGGCTAACTCGTAATCGAAAACCGACGATGGCGTGACCAGCGATTGATAGTTGAACCGAATGGTCCGGGCGTCGTAATTCGGATTGCCGGCCAGTTGGATGGCGTAGACCGGTTCCGGCATCGCGACGATGT
This sequence comes from Bryobacteraceae bacterium, assembly GCA_044358225.1. Taxonomy (GTDB): domain Bacteria; phylum Acidobacteriota; class Terriglobia; order Bryobacterales; family Bryobacteraceae. The sequence continues at coordinate 23,515 of JBIKOG010000105.1, forward strand.
GATCTTCGCTGCCATCCCAGCGGCGCACGCGGACGTGCCGCAGTCCGTCTTCGCGCTCCGTAAGGGTCATCCAGTCCTTGTAGGCTTCGATGCCCTCCAGGAAAACGTCCTTGCGGTGCGGGATGAGTGGCTTCCACTTTTCTGGCGCCGAGTCACCGGCTTTGGCGGTGGCCAATTCGAAATTCAACGCCTTGTCGTTGTGGAGGATGAGAAAGTCGCCATTATGATGGTGGACGCTGTAGAGGACACCCGTCCGGCGCCCGGCCACGGTTGCCGCTTTCCCGCCCGGCGCATCGGCATCCAGGTAGAAAACCTCCGCTGTCAACTTACTCTCGGAAGTGATCAGAATGTACTTGGAATCTTTGGTTTTGGTCAGCTCCACGTAGAAGCGTTCGTCCGGTTCCTCGAATACGATCTGGTCTGATGTTACAGCTGTGCCTAGTATGTGGCGATGAACCCGATAGGGGCGTTTGGTGCTGTCAAGCGTGGTGTAGAAGATCGTCTTGTCGTCGTTCCCCCACGCCATTCCGTAATAGACATTGGGGACCTGATCGGGAAGTAGCTCACCGGTTTCGATGTTCTTGAAGTAAGTAGTGTATACTTCGTCGCCATCGGTATCCGTCGAGTACGCGAGGATCTTATGCGACGGGCTGGCGGAGAAGTTACCGATGCGAAAGTACTTGTGTCCCTTGGCTAACTCATTGCCATCCAGAAGTAATACTTCCTTGGCGGCCATGGTCTCGTATTTACGGCAGTAGAGCTGGTAGTTCTGGCCCTTCTCGATCCTGCTGTAATAGAAGTACTCGTCTTTTCGTTCCGGGACGGAGAGATCGGTTTCCTGAATACGGCCGACCATCTCCGCAAACAGGGTCTTCTGCAGTTCGGCGACCGGCTTCATCAGCGTTTCGAAATAGCGGTTTTCCGCTTCCAGGTGCGCGATGACGTCCGGATTCGTCTTGTCCCGAAGCCAGAAATACGGGTCCTGGCGCACCTCCCCATGCTGGGTGATCGCCTTGGCGATCTTCTTCGCCATTGGGGGGGAGGGAAGGGGAGTGTCTGCTGCGTTCATGGTGAGGGAAAGTGCCGCCGGTAACGTTGCGAACGTACGCCGGGTGATTGTCGGATGGGGCCGGTTAGCCATACTGCTCAGGATAGCGCGGCCGGCACGGAATGGCGTCCGATGCCCTTTAGGAGGCTGAAAGCCACTTGCGGGCCAGCAGTTCCGGAGCCGACGACAGGTCGACGGGTTCTCGTCCGGTTTCGACGCCTTCAACGAAAAAGACCGCGTCGATGCCAGTGGCGGTTGGCTGCAGATCCAGCCGTTTTTCCTTCGCCTCCAAGCGCAACGTCGTTCCGATCCACGCCATGCCGACTCGCATCCGGAGCCCGTGGCCAATGGTCACCGCCTGGGTAAGGAGGTCCTGCGTCCACTGCCCCTTCTTCAATACCTCCGCATTGGGAGCGGCCGCGCGCAATGCCGCCAGCTCTTCGGCGCGCGAGGCGCTGTTCGACTTCGCATCCTCCCGCTCCGCTCCGCGTTCGGCGTTCTTCAGCGTGTTCTCGAGATTGTCTAAAAAGCCCATCGAACTATTCTCACAGATCCATCTTCGGAGAGATCAGCTCCTGAATCTCGGTTTGTGCCATCATGGCGCGCGTCACCATGCGGACAGGGAGATCCATGCGGTGGGGCGGCGTCCGTCCGGCCAGTTTTTCGGTGAGCGAATGCACGGCTTCGTACCCGATCCGGGCCGAGTCCTGGACCATCATGATGTCGATGGTGCCATTCGTAAGCGCCTCCCGATGCGCCTCGCTCGTGTCAAATGTGATCAAGCGAACGGTACCATTCAGCCCCCGGCTCTGCAGGGCCTGAATGGCGCCCAGCGAGCTCGCCTCGCTTGAGGAGAATAGCGCCTTGATGCCGGGATTGCCCGTCAGGATGTTTTCGGCCACCCCGCGCGCCTTGGCGCGGTCCGCCATTCCATACTGCTTCGCCGCGATCTCGATACCGGGAAACTCCGCCGCCATCGTTTTCTCAAACCCTTGTTCCCGCAATGTCGTCGAGGTGCTGATTCCGCTACTCTGAATTGGCCCACTGTGATGGCCTGAAATGGCCCACCCTGGCAACCAACCGCGTACCCTGATATCGGCGCAAGCCGAAGGAAGAAGCGGTTGAACAGGAGAACGAAAGTG
>JBIKOG010000306.1:0-7794 GCA_044358225.1 Bryobacteraceae bacterium
ACGATTTGACGCCGGCGCATCACGGGTATGAGATTCAGATTCTAAATGGCGTGAAGACGAAGTATCCGACGGGGAGTGTTTACCTTTTCGCGCCGGCGGAGTTTGGGCACGAGAAAGAGAACGATTGGAATTCGTTGGACATTGTTTCGCGGAATGGGGAGATGCGGGTATCGTTGAACGGGCATCTGGTGGCGAAGCATGCCGGGGACCCGGCGCGGCCGAAGCGAGGGCCGATCGGGTTGCAGTTGCATGACCGGTTTAGCGTGATCCAGTTCCGGAACTTGAAGATCCGGGAGGTACACTAGGCTTCTACCGCGTTTGTATTTTTTCGGCACCACGGCGCGCCTTTTGAGTCTGTGTTTTGGAGAGGCGCACACATGGATCGACGACTGTTTTTGAGCGGGTTGGGTTTGGTAGGTTGTGGGCGGCGGGTTAGGACGGTGCCGCCGGTGGGGCTGCGATTGGCGCCGGTGCGGGCGGAGGTGGAGCGGTTGTTCCGCGTGACGGTGTGTGTGCGGCCGTTCCGGGCGGCGGGGCCGCGGATGGATGTGGAGCGGGTGGGGGAGAAGACGGTTATCCACCACTATGGACATGGGGGGAGCGGGTGGTCTTTATCGTGGGGCGCGGGGGCGCTGGCGGTGGAGAAGGCGATGGGGTTGGGGGAGAAGAATATTGCGGTGATGGGGTGTGGAGCGATGGGGTTGACGGCGGCTATTTTGCTGCAGCGGGCGGGGGCACGGGTGACGATTTATGCGAAGGAACGGCCGCCGGAGGTGCGGTCGGCACGGGCGACGGGATCGTGGACGCCGGATTCGCGGATTGCGTTGGCGAATGCTGTTTCGGCTGAATTTCCGGCGCTGTGGGAGCGGATGACGCGGGCTTCTTTCAAGATGTATGAGAGCTATTTGGGGTTGGCGGGGAATCCGGTGGAGTGGACGGACCGGTACCAGGTTTCGGGTGGTGAGACGGGGCGGGCGGCGGAGGGTGGGTTGGAGTTTGCGAAGTATATGGAGCGGATTCGGGATATCACGCCGCGGTCGCGGGAGATGGCGGCGGGGACGCATCCGTTTGGGAGGCGGGAGGTGCGGCAGTCGGCGGGGTTGACGTTCAATATTGCTTCGTATTCGCGGATGTTGATGAACGACTTTTTTGTGGCGGGCGGGCGGATGGAGACGGTGGAGTTTCGGACGCCGGGGGATTTGGCGGGGGTGGCGGAGAAGGTTGTTGTGAATGCGACGGGGTATGGGGCGCGGGCGTTGTGGAAGGACGAATCGATTGTGCCGGTGCGGGGGCAGATTGCGTGGCTGATTCCGCAGGCGGAGGTGAATTACGGGGTGATGTATAACGGGGTGTTTGTGTTGGGGCGGCGGGATGGGATTGTGGTGCAGGGTGTGGGGGCGGGGGAGATGGAGGGGTATAACGTGGCCGACGAGACGCCGGACCGGGGGGCGGCGGAGGCGGCGGTGCGGACGGTGGCGGAGTTGTACCGGTAGGGGGTGCGTTGGGATATTTTGAAAGTGAGATGACAGAAGTAGCGGTGGCCTGGTATACGAAAGAGGAGTGGGGAAAAGTGAGGGCGTGCGCGGCCGATGTGGAGGCGTTTTCGGACACCTACGAGGAGTGGCGGGCGAAGGCGGAGCGAACGGTACGGACGTTGCGGCGGCGGGGCCTGTGGATCGTGCGATTGCCGGTGACGGCAGCATAGCTGGAGGCGTGGTGTTTGGAGGACGGTGTGCCGAATACGGGGCCGAACCGAGCCAGGTTTGCGGCTCGGCAGCTGGATAAGCTGCGTGCATCCGGGCGGGGCCCGGTGTAATCTGGTCTCCAAATGCGGGATTCGAAGAATCGACAACCGCTCCCAGGTAACGGCCAAAAGGCAATCGGCGTGACCTGGTATGAGAACGAGCAGCAGTGGCTCGAGACGCGAATGACGGCGGATGATCCGGACAACTTCTACGACAGTTATGAGGAGTGGAAGCGGAATTCGGAGAGACGGCTTGCGGAGATCCGGGCGGCGGGCGTTGTGGTGGAGAAGGTGGGGATGGATGTGGCGCGATTCCGGGTGTGGTGCCGGGAGCAGGGGCTAACCAACTGCGGCGCGGCACGGGCGGAGTTTGCGGCGCGGGGGTTGGCGGCGCGGGATGTTCCGGTGGGTGGGCGGATGGGGGACTGCTGAGTTCATTGGGGATTGAATGGAGATTACCAGAAAGACGTTTGACCGATTGTGGGCGGCGGCGTTGTTGGCGTATGGGCATTTCATGGGCGAGTTTGGCTGCGTGGCGGAACAGTACATCTCGCTGTCGGAGTTGGCGAGTTCCGCTACCCGGGCGAAGGACTTTGCGGCCTGGCAGGAGGAGACGGAGGGCGGCGATCTGCTGGCGTATTTGCGGGAGGCTTTCGACGCCATTGTGGACAAGGGATCGTTCGATGCGAACTGTTCTCCGACGGTTGCCTTTGCCCCGATTGAACCGGACGAGGGCAAGCGGACGATGGTGGCGGTTGTTATGCGTAACGGGACTTCCTTCACGAAGGTGCGGGACCATGTGTATGGCATCTTTCGGACTGAGGCGCAGGCGCAGAGGGCGCTGCGAAGAGATGGGTACATCTCCTCGAGCTTGTCGGGCGCGGATCTGAACAAACGGGAGTTGTTCGGGGGCTGGTACCGTTAGGCGCCTGACGGGGTGCGGTTCGGTGTATGTTGGTTCGCGAGGGTTTTCATCATCTACTGCCGAATTCTGTTGTTTTGTGGCGTGCTGAGTTGCTGGGCGGACGGGGGGCCGTTCCTGCAGAAGTACTGTGTTTTGTGCCACGGGGCGAAGGCTCCGGCGGGCGGGCTGGCGCTGGTAGCGCCGGCGGGAGCGGTGTGGGACCGGGTGTTGGAAAAAGTCAGCACGGGGAGGATGCCACCGTTGGGCGCGCCGAAGCCGGGGGCGGCGGAGGTGTCGGCTTTTGTGGGGTGGGTGGAGAAGACCTATGTTCGGGCGGTTGCCGGGAACCCGGGGCGGGTGACTTCGCGGCGGTTGAACCGGGTGGAGTACAACAATACGGTTCGGGATTTGCTGGGCGTGGCGCTGCGGCCGGCGGATGAGTTTCCGCTGGATGACGCGGGGTATGGGTTTGACACGGTTGGCGATGTGCAGAGCGTATCGCCTCTGTTGATGGAGAAGTACATGGCGGCGGCGCGGCGGTTGTCTCAGGTGGCTGTTTTCGGGGAGACCGTTTCTTCGAAGCCGACGAAGCTGGCGCGGTTTATGTCGAAGAAGTCGCAGGACGATCCGACGCCGAACACGCTGCCGTTTTCGTTGCGCGGGGCGATTTATGGGTCCTTTCGCTTTCCGGTGACGGGTGAGTATGAGTTGCGGATGCGGGTGGGGAATTACCGGCCGCGGATCAACATGACGCCTCGGCATACGGAGTTGTTCCGGAAGCGGAATTTGACGGAGGCGGAGAAGGCGGAGTTCGCGGTGTTGAACAAGAAGGCGTATCCGCCGGTGGATATGGTGGTGACTGTGGATGGCGCGCCGGTGTTCACGGAGACGGTGGAGGGGAACATCGACTACCAGTACGCGCATGGGGAGACGGTGGTGCGGGTGAAGGTGACGGCGGGGGAACATGCGTTCCGGGCGTCGTTTCCGGAGTTTGCGGGGATGGCCAATCCGCAGGACAACATGAATACCGATGGGCGGCGGAAGCTGTTCATTGACTACGTGGATGTTGTGGGGCCGTTCGCGGTGGCGGGGGAGCGGGCGCGGCCGTTGTTTGTTTGTTCGGAGGAGACCGCGGACTGTGCTGCGCGGATTCTGGGGCGGCTGGCGCGGCGGGCTTATCGACGGCCGGTGACGGCGGAGGAGTTGGGCGCGTTGACGGGATTGGCGGCGCAGGTGCGGAACGCCGGGGATTCGTTTGCGGAGAGTATTCGCGTTGGCGTGCAGGCGGTGTTATTGTCGCCGCATTTTCTGTTTCGCGCGGAGCCGTTGGCGCGCGCGGCCGAGGCGGTGAACGCGCATGAGCTGGCGTCGCGGTTGTCGTATTTCTTGTGGAGTAGCATGCCAGATGATTTGTTGGCGCAGGCGGCGGATGATGGTTCGTTGCGGCGGCCGGAGGTGCTGCGGGCGCAGGTGAAGCGGATGCTGGCCGATTCGCGGAGCGATGCCGTCGTTGAGAACTTTGCGGGGCAGTGGTTGGGGCTGCGCGGATTGGACAAGCGCAAGCCGGACCCGAAGCATTTTCCGGATGTGGATGACGAATTGGTGGAGGCGATGGCGCGGGAGACGGTGCTGTTTACGCGGGCGATTCTGCGCGAGGACCGGAGTGTTCTGGACTTTTTGGATGGGCGGTTTTCGTTTGTGAATGGATTGTTGGCGCGGCACTACGGGATTGCGGGCGTGCGCGGGGAGGGGTTTGAACGGGTTGCCTTACAGGGAGGGCAGCGGGGCGGGGTGATGACGCAGGGATCGGTGTTGACGCTGTCGTCGTATGCGACGCGGACGTCGCCGGTGTTGCGCGGGCGATGGGTGTTGGAGAACTTGCTGGGAACTCCGCCGCCACCGGCCCCGCCGGACATTCCGGCGTTGCCGGAGGGCGTGGCGGCGACGACGGCTTCGTTGCGGAAGCGGCTGGAACAGCACCGGGCGAACCCGAACTGCGCTGTGTGTCACGACCAGATGGACCCGATTGGGTTTGGGCTGGAGAACTATGACGCGGGCGGGGCTTGGCGGGACAAAGACGGCGAGTTTGTGGTGGATGCTTCGGGGACCTTTCCAGGGGGCGCGGCGTTTGCGGGGCCGGAGGGATTGCGGAAGGAGATGGCGGCGCAATCGGGGTTGTTTGTGCGGAATTTGACGGAGAAGTTGTTCACGTATGCGTTGGGGCGGGGATTGGAACGGGGGGATCGCGGGGCGGTGGATGGGTTGGTGCGACGACTCGAGGCGGAGGGGTATCGGATGTCGGTATTGTTGGATGGGATTGTGATGAGCCAGGCGTTTCAGATGCGAGGGAAGAATGCGGATTAATCGGCGTGACGTGTTGCGGGGAATGGGGACGGCGTTGGGATTGCCTCTCTTCGAAGCCATGGGGGCGGCGGCGAAGGCGCCGTGCCGGATGGCGTTTTTGTATGTGCCGAATGGGATCATGATGGACCAGTGGCTGGTGGACCAGAAGCCGGGTGTACATGCGTTGCCGGCGGAGTTGCCATCGATTTCGCGGGCGTTGGGGGCGTATCGCGAGGATGTCTCGTTCATTGGGGGATTGACGCAGAATGGCGGGCGGGCGCTGGGCGATGGGCCGGGGGATCATGGGCGGGCGGGGGCGAACTATTTGACCTGCATGCATCCGAAAAAGACGAACGGGCGGGATTTGCGGGTGGGTGTTTCGGTGGACCAGGTGGCGGCGCAGCGGCTGGCGGGGAAGACGCGGCTGGCTTCGTTGGAGTTGAGTTGTGAAGACGGGGTGCAGGGCGGGAGTTGCGACAACGGGTATAGCTGCGCGTACAGCAACACGATTTCGTGGCGGACGCCGAATACGCCGAACCCGGCGGAGATCCGGCCGCGGGCAGTGTTTGAACGGTTGTTCGGGGCGGCGGATGAGGACGCGGATCCGGCGCGGCGGGCAAGGCGGGCTTCGTATGAGAGATCGATTTTGGATGTTGTTACTGGGGATGCGCGGAAGTTAGCGGCGAATTTGGGTGGGGCGGATAAGCGGAAGCTGGACGAGTATTTGTATTCGATCCGGGATGTGGAGTTACGGATTCAGGCGGCGGAGAAGAACGCTGCGGCGGCGCCACGGCCAAATATGGCGGCGCCGGATTCGGGCGTGCCGGCGGAGTTGGGGGAGCATGCGCGGCTGATGATCGATTTACTGGCGTTGGCGTTTCAGACCGATTCGACGCGGGTGGCGACGTTGCTGCTGGCGTTGGAGCAGAGCCCGCGGGCGTATCCGGAGATTGGAATTCCGGAGGCGCATCACGGGTTGACGCATCACCAGGGAGATGCGGATAAGATCGCGAAGGTCATTCAGATCAACCAGTATCATATGAAGCAGTTTGTGTATCTGGTGGATAAGTTCAAGAAGACAGCGGATGGGGATGGGACGCTGCTGGATCATGCGATGGTGACTTATGGCAGCGGGCTGAGCGATGGGAATGCGCATGACCACGCGAACCTGCCGATGGTACTGGCGGGGCGCGGGTGCGGAACGGTGCGGCCGGGGCGTTTTGTGCGGCACGCGAACGAGACGCCGATGGCGAATTTGTTTATGGCCATGCTGGACCGGATGGGCGTGCCGGCGGAGACGCTGGGGGATGGGACGGGTAAGTTAGGGTATTTGTCGGATCTATGAAGAATCGGCGGCGGTTTCTGGCCTTTGGGGCTGGGGTGTTGGCGGGATGTAAGAAGGCTCCGGATAGTGAGAGCGGGGCCCACATGCGGGTGTATGGAGAGCGGGCGCCGGGGGAGACTTCGGCGCGGTGGATATTGGAGTTGTCGGCTAGTCCGGGGACGGGGTCAAGCCGGACGCCGCTGGCGGATTTGTATGGAACGATTACGCCGACGTCGTTGCATTATGAGCGGCACCATTCGGGGGTGCCGGCGATTGAGGCGTCGAAGCACGAGTTAGTGATTCATGGATTGGTGGAGAAGCCGCTGGTACTTACGATGGAAGATATTCGTAAGTTTCCTTCGTTTTCGCGGACTTACTTCATGGAGTGCGGCGGGAACACGATGGGCGAGCAGCGGGGGAATACGCAGCCGGACGTGCAGCGGAGCCATGGGTTATTGAGTTGCGCGGAGTGGACGGGGGTGCCTTTGAAGACGGTGCTGCAGGCTGTGGGGGTGAAGCCGGAGGCGAAGTGGATGATTGCCGAAGGGGCGGACGCGGCGCGGATGGCGCGGAGTATTCCGATTGAGAAAGTCATGGACGATGCGCTGTTGGCGTATGGGCAGAACGGGGAGGCGCTGCGTCCGGAGCAGGGGTATCCGTTGCGATTGTTTTTGCCGGGGTGGGAGGGGAATACGTGCGTGAAGTGGCTGCACCGGTTGCAGTTTGCGGATGTGCCGGCTTACTCGGCTAAAGAGACCGCATATTACACGGAGTTAGGGAAAGACGGGAAGGCGCAGATTTTTACGTTCGTGATGGAGGCGCGGAGCGTGATTACGCGGCCTTCGGGGTTGCAGAAGATTGCGCCGGGTTTTCACGAGATCACGGGGTTGGCGTGGACGGGGAAGGGGCGGATTACGCAGGTGGAGGTTTCCGTGGACGGGGGGAAGACGTGGGCGGAGGCGGAGTTGCAGCAGCCGGTGTTGCCGTTGGCGCTGGTGCGGTTCCGGTATCCGTGGACGTGGGATGGGAAGGAGGCGGTGATTCAATCGCGGTGTACCGATGAGACGGGATTTCTGCAGCCGACGCATGATGAGTTAGTGGCGGTTCGAGGTTCGAATAGCGGGTATCATTACAACGCGATAAAGCCGTGGCGCGTGGGGGCGGATGGGATGGTGACTCATGTGTAAGTTGGTTGGGTTTCTGGTTGCGGTGAGTTGTTTTGGGCAGGGGCGGCCGGCGAGTGCGGAGTTGATTCAGAAACTGGATATTACGGTGTTTGCCGATGGGCGCGGGTTGCCGGTGGGGAAGGGGACGGCGGCGGCGGGGCGGGCGATTTATAAGTCGAAGTGCGCGGTGTGTCATAACGATAATGGCGAGGGGCGGGAGAAGCAGTATCCGGCGTTGATTGGTGGGATTGGGACGTTGGCGACTGAGCGGCCGGTGAAGCGGGTGGGGAGTTTTTGGCCGTATGCGACGACG
>JBIKOG010000427.1:0-4030 GCA_044358225.1 Bryobacteraceae bacterium
CCAATACGACGCCGGAAACACATCCGCCGCCGGAAACACCTGCTTATCAAACTCCCGCAGCCGCCGCCCCTCCCGCTCCACATCCGCCCGCACAAAAGACATTTCCATCTCTCCATGTTCTCGCGATACGCTGTTGAGTTCGACATGAAAATCACTCGCATCCTCACCAAAGTCGTCCACGCCCGCATGCGCAACTGGATCTTCGTCAAAGTGGAGACCGATCAACCCGGCCTCTACGGCTGGGGCGAAGCCACCCTCGAGTGGAAAACCAAGTCCGTCGTCGGCGCCGTCGAGGATCTCTCCGTCCTGCTGATCGGCCAGGATCCCCGCCGCATCGAACACCTCTGGCAGATCATGCACCGCCAGTACTTCTGGCGCGGCGGCATCATCAACTACACCGCCATGAGTGGCATCGATCAGGCCCTCTGGGACATTAAGGGCAAGGAACTCAACCGCCCCGTCCACGAAATCCTCGGCGGCCCCGTCCGCGATAAACTCCGATTCTACGATCACTTGGGCGGCGGCAAGCTGGAAGACATCTACGGCGTCCTCGAACCCTCCGAGTTCGCCGAACGCGTCCACCAAAGCATGGAGGAAGGATTCACCGCCCTCAAGTCCATGCCGATTCCCGTCAGCGATCCCATCGAATCCCCAGCCGTACTGAAACGCGCCGCCAAGTGCGTCGAAGCCATGCGCCTAGCCGGTGGCGACGGGCTCGACATCATGCTCGATCTCCACGCCCGCACCACCCCCGCCGCCGCCATCCAGTTCGGCCGCCTCCTGGTCGACTACAACCTCTACTGGTACGAAGAGCCCTGCTGGCCCGAATCCATCGACGGCCTTGCCGAAGTCGCCCGCGCCCTGCCGTACCCCATCGCCACCGGCGAACGCCTCGTCGGCCGTTGGGAGTTCCGCGAACTCTTCGAAAAGCGCGCCTGCGCCATCGCCCAGCCCGATTGCTCCCACTGTGGCGGCATCAGCGAAGTCCGCAAAATCGCCGCCATGGCCGAGGTCTACTCCATCGCCATCGCCTGCCACAACCCGCAAGGCCCCATCTCCACAGCCGCCTGCACCCACGTCGCCTTCGCCACGCCGAATTATCTGATTCAGGAAGTGGTCCGCAAAGACGTGCCGTGGCGCAAAGACGTCGTCAACGGCCAGATCCCCATCGAAAACGGCCACGCCGTCCCGCCAACCGCGCCTGGGCTCGGCATCGATATCAACGAAGCCGAAGCCGACAAGCATCCCTGGCAGCCCGAAGTCACCATGGACGTCTTCCGCCGAGACGGCTCCGTGGCGGACTGGTAACCTGTAAGCTAGCCGATGCGGACACTCTCCAAAAAGACGCAGTACACGCTCCGCGCCCTATACTCACTTTCGCGCTCCTACGGCCAGGGCCCCACCCTCAGCGCCAAAATAGCGAAGGAAGAGGCCATTCCCCAGGACTTCCTGGAGAACATCCTGCTCTATCTGAAGCGCGAAGGCCTCGTCAGCAGCAAGAAGGGAAAGGGGGGCGGCTACGCCCTCCTTTCCCCTCCGGAAGAAATCACCCTCGGCCGCGTCATCCGTCTGATGGAAGGGCCCCTAGCCCCCCTGCCCTGCGCCAGCGAAACCGCCTACCGCAAGTGCGACGAGTGCGTCGACGACCGGTTCTGCGGCACCCGCATGGTCATGCGCGAAGTCCGCGACGCCATGGCGACCATCCTCGACAACACAACTCTAGCCCAGGTCTGCAATCGCATGGACGACGCCCGCGCCGCCGCCCACGACACCGACGGCCTCATGTTCTACATCTAACGTTTCCACAGCTTTCCCACAGGGCCGTGCTACCGGAAAACTCCGTAGTCGGAATTTTCCGACCCTACCCTCGCAACGCCACCGCCGCCCCCCGCAACTCTTCCTTCTGCGCCTCACTAATCTCGCTCACAAACGGAGGAATCGGCCCGCCCTCGGCAATCCCCGCCAGCGACATCGACGCATGCAACACCCGCGCCGGCCCCCACGCATCCCGGAAGTCTTCATGCGGAATGAACTCCGCCCGCACCGCCTCCGCCTTCGCCACATCCCCCGCTTCCAAAGCGTCAAAAAGTGCCTGGGTCTTCCCCGGCGCCACGCAAACAGACCCCGACGTAAACCCAGCCAACCCAAATTGCCGCCAGTGCACAATCGCCGGCCGCTCCCCAATCCCGCTAATCACAAACTGCTTATCCACCCGCTCCAACAGCGCCGTCAAATACGCATCCACCGACGGATCCTTCCGCACCACGGCATACTTGATCCCGACACAAACACCATCGGAAACCAACCGCGCCACCGCGTCCAACCCAGCCATCAAATCCGTCCCAAAATTCGGTTCATCCTTCAAATAACAAATCAACGGCGTCTCGGCCGCGTCCGCAAACCGCCGCAGCCCCGCCTCAATCCCCTTGGCATCCCGCGGATCCGCGCACGGCAGCGCCATGACCGCCGGAAACCTAAACTTCTTCAACAACGGCGCCTGGTCCATCAACCGCCCAAACGACGGCCCCGCCGCCGGAATGCACCACAACGAATCGTCCAACCCCGTCAACCACTCCAGCATCTGCGCATACTCAGACAGCGTAATGTGATACAAGAACGCGTTTCCGCCATACATCAGCCTCGTCACGCCCCCCGCGCGAATATGGGAGACAATCTTCTCGCTCTCGCGGAAATCCAATGCGCCGGAAGCATCGCGGCACAACGGAGGAACGGCGATCACGCCATGTCGATCGGCAAACTGCACGGGTGTGGTTTTCATAGCAAACACATATCCTCTCAAAAATCGTGGTAGTTATGAAATGTTCCAATGCCAAATCTCACTCGTCGCCTCTTCCTCGCCTCCCCCGCGCTCCTGGCCAAGACCAATAAACCCACCGACATTCGCATCGAAGACATCCAGGTCGCCTTCGAAGACATCCGCTACCGATTCCCTTATAAATTCGGCGGCGTCGCCGTCGACCGCGCCACCCTCGTCAACGTCACCGCCACCGTCCGCACCCGAAACGGCAAGGCCGCCAAAGGCTTCGGCTCCATGCCCCTGGGCAACGTCTGGTCCTTCCCCTCCAAAACCCTCCCCTACGACACAACCCTCGGCGCGATGCGAAAACTCGCCGCCCGCCTCGGCCCCCTCACCGCCGCCCACAAGGAATACGGCCACCCCATCGAGATCAACACTGCCCTCGAACCCCAATATCTAATAGCCGCCCACGAAGTCGACCCCGCCATCCCCAAACTCTGCACCATCGTCACCGCCAGCGCCTTCGACGCCGCCATCCACGACGCCTTCGGCAAAGTCCACAATCGCAACTGCTACGACACCTACGGCCCCGATCTCCTCGGCCCCACCCTCGACGCCTTCCTCGGCAAAGATTTCGCCAACGAACGCCTCGACAAATACATCCTCAAAAAGCCCCGCCAAACCGTCAATCTCTACCACTCCGTCGGCGGCGCCGACCCGCTCACCACCGCCGACATCGTCAAACCCGTCGGCGACGGCCTCCCCGAAACCCTCCCCGAGTGGATCAAGTTCAACGGCCTCCACCACATCAAAATCAAGCTCCAGGGCGACGAACTCAAATGGGACATCGAACGCGTCGTCGCCATCGACCGCATTGCCAATGAAGCCCGCCCCGACATCGATTGGCGCTACTGCGTCGACTTCAACGAACGCTGCCCCAACATCGACTACCTCCTCGAATTCCTCCGTCAGGTAAAGGCCAAAACCCCCAAGGGCTTCGAACGCATCGAGTACATCGAACAGCCCACCGCCCGCGATCTCAAAGCCGATCGCCGCAACGTCATGCACGAAGCCGCCAAGCTACGCCCCGTCGTCATCGATGAGTCGCTAACGGACCTTGAAACCCTCCTTCTCGCCCGCGAAATCGGCTACACCGGCGTCGCCCTGAAAGCCTGCAAAGGCCAAAGCCAGGCCATGCTCATGGCCGCCGCCGGCCAGAAGTACAAGATGTTCCTCTGCGTCCAGGACCTCACCTGCCCCGGTGCCTCTCTC
>JBIKOG010000147.1:0-19240 GCA_044358225.1 Bryobacteraceae bacterium
GCGAACTCCCGCCAGTACCTCCCGGCCGCAAACGCCTCATGGGCCAAGACGCACCCCGGTATATTCCAGATCAAGACCGGCACCCTCCGTACAGCGGAGCTCACCGCCCCCGGCCTCAGCGCCACAAACGCGTAACTTATTGCACTAACACCGGCGTCGCCCGCTCCGCCAACTGGTCATACAGCGGCAACAGCGACATAGCCATCTCATACTGCCGAACCAGCGTCTCCACAACGTCCTCCGGGAACTGTTTCTCCAGCAGGTACTCCGACAACCGGTCCTCTCCCATCCGCGCGCCCCGCATGTGCGAGATACTCAGAAACTGGCACCACAGCGCCATATCGCTTGGATGCGCCGTACCGCCGTCGCCTTTGTTGACGCAAATGGAAAATCGGTACAGCGACGCCACCACGTCCGGCGGTAAGCCCTCCTCCGGCCGCACCGTCCGGCTCGGCACAAACTGCCCCGATAACTGCATCTCATCGCACACCCGCTTCATTCCGGCTTTCCAGAAATCGGCGGTAATCCGCTCGTGCTCCGTGTATCCAATCCCATGCCCATCGGTGAACAAATTGATCAACTTCAACTGTTCCTTGGAATAAATGAATACAATCTCCGCAGGCTTACCCGTCACCCGCACATAGTACACGTAGCGAACGCCAAGCGCGTCCGCAAAGTCGAGCCCATTGGCCTCAACCTCGAAATCCCGCCGCCATCGACGGGCGGCGTATTCGGAAACTCTGGCTAGAAACAGATCAAGAAAATCTTCCGGTATCTGAACCGAAATCTGACTGTGTTGACGCATCGTGCGCAGCCTTCCCGGACCAGCGCGTCTTCGCCCCGGCCATGGCTAATAAGATACTCTGTTCAGCGCCGTCTTCGCCATCCCACCGCGCCCCCTACAACCCCGCCGCAATCTCCAACTGCGCCTCCAACCCAGCCAGCTCCAACCGTTTTTCCAACCACCGGTCCCGCAACCCCAACTGCCGCGCCTCGGCCACCAGCAACTCGGCGCGGTCCGCCTTCCCCGCCGCCAGCGCCGCCCGTGTATGAGCCAACGCTCGTGCCGCCGGCCCGTTCGCCACCGCTTCAAGTTTTTCCAACTCCGCCATCCCATCGCCCCACAAAGCCGCCGCCTCCTCCACCTCCTGGCGCACCCGCACCCGCAACGCCCGTTCCTCCAACCGGCACCGCGCCGCTTCCGCTCCGGCAATCCCCACTTCCGCCTTCGCCGCCGAACGAAACAGCGGCAACTCCACGCCCACCTGGAACCCCCATGTCCCCGGCCGCCCCGTCTCCGATCCCAGCCGCCGCGTCAACTGCGCCATGCTGATCCACGGCATCAATTCGTTCTTCGCCACCGCCCGCGACGCCTCCGCCTGCCCACACATCGCCGCCGCCTTGGCCACATCGGCCCGTCCCTGTAGTGCCCTTTCCACCAAAGTGGTCACATCACGCCGCGGCGCCCCCGTCTCGGTAACCAGGGAAAACGTGGTCGTCCCGCTCGGCTCCAGCAGCCGCGCCAACCGCCGCCGCTCTCCCTTCGCCCCACTCTGTGCCTTCGCCAATCCAGCCTCTGCATCGTAGACGGCCAGCTCCGCCAGGTCGATCTCCACAGCCTCCTTCAACCCATTGGCCACCTGCCGCCGCGTCACCTCCAGCGCCGCCCGCCGCAACGCCAACAGCTTCTCTCCCAACGTCACTCGCTCCTCGGCCACTGCCGCCCGCCGGTACGCCTGCCGCACCGCCACCGCCACCCGCGCCTCCGCTGCGCGAATCTCCGCGTCCACCACCTCGCGCTTTGCCATCGCCACGCGCGACTTCAAAGCCAGCTCACGCGGCCGCGGCGGCACCCAACGGATCGCCACGCTGTTCCGCTGCTCGGCCGCCTCCGGGTCTAAGGCCACGTTGTTCACAATCAACCGGAACTCCGGCACCGGCAACGCGCGCGCCCCTTGCATCTGAAACGCCGTCACCGCCAGCGCCGCCCGCACCGCCGCCACCTCCGGACTCGTCACCAGCGCCCGCGCCACCGCCTCCTCCATGGTCAGCACCTGCCCCACTACCGGCCAAACCACGAAAACCAACAACCACCTCACCGCCCGCCTCCCGTCAAAAACTTCACATCCACCGCCTCCCCCGCGTCCAGGGTCCCGCCCGCCGGTAACTCCAAGTACACCTCCCGGCCCCACTGCGGCATCGTCGGCAGCAGCCAGAACCGCGGCGGAATCTGCACCACCGCATCAGCCACCCGCCGCACCGTTGTCGGCAGCTCTTCCCGCCCCGGCGTCCGTCGCCGCGCCAGCGCCTGCGCCCCGGCCGTCAACTGCGCCCGTTCATTCACATAGGCCACCAACATCCGCGGCCCCGTCCCGTGCAACACCACAAACGGCATCCCCGCCGTCGCTACGTCCCCGCTCCGCGCCAACACGGACACGATCTCCCCATCCTCCGGCGCCACAATCCGCGCCGCCGCCAACCGCGCCCGCAGCACCCGCAACGCCTCGGCCTGCTCAGCCACCCGCTCCCGCAACGGTTGCAACCGCGCATCGCGCGCCAGCGGCGCCGACGAAGTCTTGTGCTCCGCGCGCCACTCCGCCAATCGCGCCTCTGCAGCCCGCTGCCGCGCCGCAATCGCTTCAATCCGCCCCGGCCACGCCGCTACCGTTTCCGCCATACTCCGCGCCCGCACCTCCAACTCCTCCACCCGGTCGGCCCGCATCAACCCCTCCCGCACCAGCCGCCGCTGCCGTTGAATCTCCTCCCGCAACGCCGCCAACTCCGAAGCCTGCTGTCCGTGCGCCGCCCGCGCCGCCTCCAGCTGCCCCACCGCGCTCTCCACGTCCGTCTGAAAGCTCCTCTCCGACGCATACCCATCCGAACTCATCACCGCCACGCTCGCCCCGGGCTCGCTCCGCAGCTGCTTCAAATGCGCCTCGCCCAACGCAATCTCCCGCTCCAACACGGAACTATCCAGCCGCGCCAGCAAATCCCCCGCCCGCACCCGCTGTCCCACCACAACCGGCAACTCGGCCAGCCGTCCCGTCTCCGCCGCCGCAACCCGGAACTCCTGCGGCACAATCTGCGCCGGCGCATCCGCCACGCCCGCATCGCCCCGCGCCAGCCACACCGCCCCCGCCGCCGAAGCCATCCAAACCAACACGCTCAGGAATTGTCTCGGCATCATCCTACACCTCCACCCGCGTGTCTTCCACCAAAATCGCCACGCCGCTCAATCCCTTCACCCCCGCCAACTCCTTCGCCAACAACCCCCGCGATTCATCCTTCCGGAACCGAACGTGGTAAACATGCTCGCTCGCCTCCCCCTGCCGTACCTCCCGCACCGTCGCCAGCACAGATTGCCGGCAGTGCCGCTGCAACGCCTCACCCGCCGCCTCCACCGCCCCGCCCTCCCACGGCGCCGTGTACCGCAGCAGCCCGTCAAAACTCTTCTTCGCCCCAAACGGAACATAGGCCAAGTAAAGCGCCACCAGCGAAAACGCCACCACCCCCACCGCGCCCATCCCGTACGCCCGCGTCCCCGCCGCAATCCCGCTCACCAGCGCCGCAAACACAAACACCATGTCCCGCGGGTCCCGCAAATTCGTCCGGAACCGCACCAGCGCCATCGCCCCCACCATCCCGATCCCGAACACCAGATTCGTCCCAATCGTCAGCATCATCAACGCCGTCACCACGCTGCTCATCACCAGCGTCTGCACATAGCTCTGCGAATACGACAATCCCCGGTGCGTCCACACATACACCAGCGCCAATAAATGCGACATTGCAAAGGCCGCCAGAAGCACCGTCGCCGCCACCCGCGCATCGGCCAACGCCGCCGGTGGAAACATAGTCTCCATCATGCCGCGCCCCGCGCCGGAACCAGATCCCACGCCGGCTCCCGATAGAACATCCCGCGCTGCATCGCCTTCACGTACTTCGATCCGCCCCGCCGTTCCAGCCCGAACGTCAACACCAGATCCCGCAGCCACGCCGGCGGCGCGTCCTGGAACTTCACCTCCAAAATGTAAGTCGAAGCCGTTTCCCCAAAGCCCCCGGGACCATCGAGCGACAACCACGCCCGGTCATCCCCACGCAGGTCCCACTCCCGCACCGCCTGGCACTGCACGCTCCGGTCGAACGTCACCCGCACGTACTCGTCCACGGTGCTCGAAAACGCCTGCCGCTCGTAGTAAATCAGCATCTGCGGCGTCGCGTGCAGGCTGTCGGCCAGCTGCAGAAACTCCCCCATCGACGGCTTTCCCAAATCGCAAAAGCCCCGCAACCCCGCCGCTGCCGCCGGCCCCCACTGCTCGGCCTTCACCGTCGCCGAAGTCTTCACAATCTGTCCCAGCACCCGCCGCTTCACTTCCAGCTTCACGCTCCCACTGGCGTCCCCATACGTGCGCGCCCGCAGCTTCAGCCGGTAGGCCAGCTTCTGTTCCGAATCCCGGTACATCCGGAATTCACTCGAGTCCAGATACAGGCTCCGAATCGCATACCAATCCCCGCCCCGCGAGTTCTCATCCGGCACACAATACCGCAGCAGCCAATCCCGCATCGCCGGCAACTCCTCGGCGCGCACACGGTATTTGGCCTCTGTACGGGCAATGTGAATCGTTTCCATCCTGGACCCTGTCATTGGAAGCATTATTCTTGAAACTCGATTTGTAACAATCTCGTTTCAATCCCAATGCAAAGAAGTGTTAAGCCAGTCTGAAATACCGGCTATACCCCTCATCGGCCAGGAGGATGAGTACGCGAATTATTTTGTGGAAAGGGGCCGCAACCAGATGTTCCGGAACCGCAGCAACGTGTCCTTCACTTCCGGATGAAAGTGGTCCTGCAACAGGATCGGGCCCGCGTCGCACGCCGTCTTCACTTCACTCCCCGGCGTATTCTTCGTAATGCGCACGTGGTCCTGCACAAGCACCCCGTTGTGCAACAGCGTCAACGTCGCCGGCTTCGTCACCGCCCCTTCCCCGTTGCACTCCGCCGCATGGAAAACCATGTCGTACGTCTGCCACTGCTCCGGCGGCCGCGACGCATTCACCAGCGGAGCATGCTGCCCATAAACCGCCGCCGCCGATCCATTGGCATACGTCGGATTCTCAAACGAATCCAGCACCTGCACCTCGTACCGGCCCTGAATATAAACGCCCGAATTCCCCCGCGCTTGGCTCTTGGCCTCCGCCATCAACGGCGTCGAAAACTCCACATGAATCTGCGCGCTCCCAAACGTCTTCTTCGTCAAAATATCGCCCGTGCCGCTCTTGCAAACCAGCACCCCGTCCTGCACCATCCACTCCGCCGCCCGGCCGTCTTTGTGCACCCACTCCTCCGCCGACGTCCCGTCAAACAGCACCACCGCGTCCGATGGCGCCTTCCCCTCCCCGCCCGGCACAACCACCCGCGGCTGCGGCTCCTCCGCCAGCGCCACCACTGAAACCAATAGTAATAATCCCCGCATACTCACCTCCAGAAAACCTGTTCCGCCGTCTTTCCCAACAGCCACTCTTTATCTTCCTTCCGCAGAAACGGAAGCCCGTCTTTCACCAACCCGACCGACGCCGCATACGTATGCCCGCCCTCCACCTGGAACGGACAATCGCTCGCCCACATAATCCGCCGCGGCCCATAATCTTCAAATACCCGCTGGATCAACGGCGCCAAATCCCGGTACGGCGCTGCCTTCTTCCCCAGCGCATAAAATGCCGACGCCTTCACATGCACCCGCTTATGCTTCGCCAACCCGCACAGCAGCCGCACGTCCGCATCCCGCACTTCCCCACTCGCCCCAATCCGGGCCAAATGGTCAATCACCACCGTCGTGTCCGGAAACTTCGCGCACATCCGGTCAATCACCGGCAACGCCTCCGGCCCCACCAACGCGCACATCGCCTGCCCGTTCTCCGCCCCGGCCTTCCACATCACCTCAGAATCCAACCCCGTCCCTGCCAACACGCGAAACCCGCGCACCCCCTGCTTCCGCAAATCCTTCATCACCCCCGCCACACCCGCCGATTTCGAATCCACCACCGCCACCCCGGCAAACACCTTCGGGAACTTCTTCATCATGTCCAACATGTAGCTGTTATCGAAGCGATAAAAGCTCATCTGGATCAAAACCACCCGCGAAACCCCGGCAGGTTTCGAGTGCGCAAACAAGTCCTCCGGCGTAAATCGCGCGGGCTGGTAGTCCCGCTCATTGGCCACCCGCGGATACCGGGTCTTGTCATCCGTCCAAACATGCACGTGGGCGTCGATCATAAGGCTAAGCAGCAAGTATACTTTGTGAATGTCTTCTCGCGGCGGATCCGGGATTCTAGCCCTGCTAGTCCTCTCGGTCACCATCAACTACATCGACCGCGGCGCCCTCTCCGTCGCCGCCCCCATCATGAAAACCGAACTCGGTCTCACCACCGAGCAAATCGGCCTCCTCCTCTCGGCCTTCTTCTGGACCTACGCCACGGCCCAATTAATCGTCGGCCCCATCGTCGACAAGTACCCGGTTAAATGGGTCTACGCCATCGGCTTCTTCATCTGGTCCGCGGCCACCGCCGCCGTCGGCGTTGCCTACTCCCTGCCCATGCTCCTGCTGTTCCGCTTCATCCTCGGCCTCGGTGAATCGGTCGCCTACCCCGCCTGCGGAAAGATCATCGTCCGCGCCTTCCCCGAAGAGCGCCGCGGCTTCGCCAACGCCATGGTCGACGCCGGTTCCAAAGCCGGCCCCGGCTTGAGCACCCTCTTCGGCGGCCTCGCCGTCGCCGCCTACGGTTGGCGCGCCGTCTTCGTCATCATCGGCGTCGGCAGCCTCCTCTGGCTCATCCCCTGGCTCAAGCTCGTCCCCGCCAAAGACGACACCCACGGCATCGATCACGGCCCCGGCCCCGGCTGGTCCGAAATGCTCACCAACCGCCAGGTCTGGGTCACCTCCCTCGGCATGTTGACCTACGGCTACACCAACTACTTCATGCTCACCTGGCTCCCCAGCTACCTCATCAAGGAGCGCGGCTTCTCCATGGCCGAAATGGCGACACTCGGCTCCATTCCCTTCTGGACCATGGCCCTGTCTTCCCTCATCTCCGGCTGGCTCAGCGATCGCTTAATCCGCGCCGGCCGCGACGCCAGCGCCGTCCGCAAAGGCTTCGCCGCCATCGGCCTCCTCCTCTGCGGCGCCGCCATGCTCCCCGCGCCCATGGTCACCAGTGCCGCCCACTCCCTCGGCCTCATCACCTTCGCCTGCGCCGCCATCGGCATGTACAGCTCCAACGTCTGGGCCATCACCCAAACCCTCGCAGGCCCCACCGCCGCCGGCCGCTGGACCGGCTTCCAAAACTTCTTCGGCAACCTCGGCGGCGTCGTCGCCCCCATCGTCACCGGCATGATCGTCGCCCAAACCGGCTCGTTCCTCTTCGCCTTCTGGACCGCCGCCGCCATCCTCGGCCTGGGCGTCGCCGCCTACGCCATCTTCCTCCGCAAACTGGAGCCTGTGCAATGGAAAACAACCTAGACGTCCTCGCCCTCCTCGCCGACCTCGTCGCCATCCCCAGCGTCAACCTCGCCTACGATGGCGGCGTCCCGGAAACCGCCGTCGCCCACTACGTGGAGCGCTTTTTCGCCCACCACCACATCGAAACCTTCCGCCAGGAAGTCCAGCCCGGCCGCTATAACGTCATCGCCCGCCTCCCTGGCCATAACCCCAACCGCCGCGTCATCCTCGAAGCCCACATGGACACGGTCTCGGTGAGCGGCATGAACATCCCGCCCTTCGAACCGAAAATCGAAGACGGCCGCCTCTACGGCCGCGGATCCTGCGACACCAAGGCCGGCCTCGCCGCCATGATGCACGCCATGGCCACGATCAAGGCCGCCGGGCAAACGCCGCCGTGCGAAATCTGGCTCGCCGCCGTCGTCGACGAAGAGTACTCCTTCACCGGCGTCCTCCGCCTCTGCGATGGCCTCGAAGCCGCCGCCGCCATCGTCGCCGAACCCACCGAAATGCGCCTCGTCTCGGCCTCCAAAGGCGTCCTCCGCTGGCGCATGCGCACCCGCGGAAAAGCCGCCCACAGCGCCAAACCTCACTTGGGCGTCAACGCCATCAGCCACATGGCCACCGTCATCCAGGCCCTCGATCAACAAGCCAAAACGCTGGCCAGGTCCACCCACCCTCTCCTCGGCCCCGCCACCCTCAACATCGGCCTCATCCGCGGCGGGGAACAGGTCAACTTCGTCCCCGATCTCTGTGAAATTACGCTCGATCGCCGCTTGATCCCCGGCGAAGATCCCCTGCAAATCTGGAACGGCTACGCCCACCTCGCCGCCCAACTCGGCGCCGAAATCGAAGCCCCCTTCATCGCCGACAGCCCGCTCGAAACCGCCACCACCGCCGACGTCGTCCACACCGCCCAACGCGTCCTGGTCGACCTAGGCCGCCCCATCGCCGCCGTCGGCGTGCCCTTCGGCTCTGACGCCAGCAAACTCGGCCGCATTGGCATCCCCAGCATCATCTTCGGCCCCGGCTCCATCGACCGGGCCCACGCCGCCATCGAATACGTCGAAACCGACCAGGTCCTCGAAGCCGCCAAATTCTTCCACCAATTCATCCTCGAATTCAAATGAGCAAAGTCGTCTTCCCCACCGCCCAAACCCGAGCCTATTTGGACACCGCCGCCGAAGGCCTCCCGCCGCTCTGTGTCCAAGCCGCCCTCGCCGAATACTGGCAGGAAAAGGGAAAAGGCACCCCCGGCCGCCACCGCCACTACGAAGTCCAAGCCCAGGCCGAACAGGCCATCGCCACCATGCTCGGCGCACCCGCCGAAGACGTCGTCCTCCTCAGCAATACCTCCGACGCCCTCAACCTCTTCGCCAATTCCATCCAATGGAAACCCGGCGACGAAGTCATCATCAGCGATCTGGAATTCCCCAGCGGCGTCTTAGTCTGGCTCCGCCTCCGCCAGCAAGGCGTGAAGGTCTCGCTCATCGAATCCCACCACGGCGAATCCCACCTCGAAGACTGGACCGCCAAAATCACCGAAAACACTCGGGTCGTCTGCATCAGCCAGGTCAGCTACAAAACCGGCACCCAGATCCCGTTCCTGGAAGCCCTCGGCGCCGCCGCCCACGCCACCGGAGCCTACTTCGTCGTCGACGCCACCCAGGCATTGGGCCGCGTTCCCGTCAACGTCAAAAACGTCGATTTCCTGGTCGCCAGCAGCTATAAGTGGCTACTAACAACTCACGGCCTGGGAATTGTCTACCTCGCCCCCGCCCTCCGCGACAAAATCAACGAAGCCACCGCCGGCTGGTACTCCGTCGAACAGGTCTTCTACCCAGACCGTTTCACCACCTATACCCCAAAGAAAACAGCCGGTGTCCTGCAATCGGGCATGCCCAACTTCCCCGCCCTCTACGCCACCAACGCCAGCGCCAACTTTCTCCTCAACATCGGCATCGCCCACCTCGACAACACCCTCAAACCCCTCGTCACCTACCTCCGCCGCGAGTTAGTCAAACAAGGCCACCACTTACTAACTCCATCTGACCCGCAATACGCCTCCGGCATCGTCAGCCTCGCCCACGAAACCCCGGAAGCAAAAATGGCCGAGCTCGCCGAACAGGGCATCATCGTCTGGGGCGGCGACGGCCGCATCCGCATCGCCGTCCACCTCTACAACGACGCCGGCGACGTCTCCCGTGTCCTCGCCGCTCTACGCCCTTAGCAACGCCGCCGCAACGCCTTCTAACAACTCCCCCTTCCGCACCGGCTTCGCCAGATAACCCGTGCACCCCACCGCCAGACACCGCTCCCGGTACCCCATCACCGCGTGCGCCGTCAGCGCCACGATCGGCACCGCGGACCCGCCCGCCCGGATCAACCGCGTCGCCTCCAACCCGTCCATCTCCGGCATCTCCACGTCCATCAAGATCAAATCGAACTGCTTCCGCGCCGCGGCCGACACCGCCGCCAGGCCGTTCACCGCTCGCTCCAAACGATACCCCTGGTTGGTCAGGTGACGCTCCACAATGGCGAAGTTATCGTCGTTATCCTCCGCCACTAAGATGTCCCCCACCGCCACCGGAGCGGCAACAGGCAGCGGCGCCTCCGCCACCACCGCCACAGCCTCGATTGGTACCCAAACCCGGAACTCCGCTCCCGCCCCCGGCACATTCCGCACCGATACGCTGCCACCCATCGCATTCACCAGCGATTTCACAATACTCAGTCCCAACCCCGCGCCTCCCTTCCGCCGCGTCGTGGAGCTATCTCCCTGGAAAAACCGGTCAAACAGGAACGGCAGCGCCGCCTCCGGAACCCCCGCACCACTGTCCGACACCCGCAGCTCCAGGCCTGTCCCTGCCCCCAGCGCTTCCACACTCACATATCCACAATCGGTGAACTTCACCGCATTTTCTGCCAGATTCGCCACAATCTGCCGCAACCGCGTCGCATCCCCCAGCACCGTCTCCGGCAACCCTTCGTCGATCGAAACCGAAAAAGCCACTCCCTTCCGGATCGCCCGCTCCGCCGCTGGCGCCACCGCCTGCCGCAATCGGGCCCGCAGCGGGAACGCCACCCGCTCCCACTCAAACTGCCCCGCCTCAATCTTCGACACGTCCAGCAAATCCGAGATAAGACCCATCAACGTCTCGGCATTCTCATTCACCCGTCCCAGCGCCTGCACCACTCCGGGTTCCCGCGCGCTCTCCAGCGCCAACTCCGTCGTCCCCAGAATCACGTTCAACGGCGTCCGCATCTCGTGGCTGATCGTCGCCAGAAACTGCGTCTTCGCCTCGCTGGCCTGCTCGGCCGCCTGCTGCGCTGCCCGCAATGCCGTAATGTCGGTCTGGATAGCCACAAACCGCTCCACCACGCCGGCCGCGCTCCGGATTGGCGAGATATGAATCGATGTCCAGTACTTCTCCCCCGCCTTCGTGTAATTCAGAATCTCGCACTGCGCCGGTTGCCCCATCCGCAACCGCTCCTGCAACATCCGCACCGTCACCGGGTCCGTCTCCGGCCCCTGCAGCAACCGCCCCGGCTTCCGGCCCACCACCTCCGCCAGCGCGTACCCGGTCTTTCTCGTAAACGAGGCGTTCACCCACTCCGTCCGGCCCCACCCATCGGCAATCACCACCAGGCTTTCGGTATAGCTCGCCACCAGCGACAACATCGCCAACTCCGCCTGTGCTGCCCGCTGCTGCGTCATGTCACGCAACGTGCCAACAACGCCCCCCTCCTCCAACGCCACCGCCGACACCTCCATCCACACCAATCCGCCGTCCCGGTGCCGCATCCGCACTTCCGTCAGCGTCCGCACGTCCCCCCAATCGGACTCCGCCACAAACCCGCTCAACTGCTTCCCCAGGCTCTCCTCCACCGCGTAGCCCAGAGTCTTCGTCCATGCCCGGTTCAGAAACGTGATCGTCCCGTCCGCGCACGTCTCAAACACAACCTCCGTCAACAGCTCAATCCGCCGCCGCATCCGCTTCTCCGAGGCCAATAACGCCTCCGTCAACCGGTGCGTCGCCTGCACGTGGATGTCATTGGTCTCCAGATCAACGGCGGAATTGGGCATGACAGTGTCCCCTACGCCACCGCCGGTACAAACTGCTCCGCCAGCACCCCGCTGGTCAGAACATCGGCATACAACGGGAAGATATGTTCGCAGTAAAAGGCCTGCTCCCCCGCCGTCCGCGCCGACACGCAGTCGGACAGAATCGACACCTGATACCCCCGCTCATACGCCGCCCGGCCGGTCGAATCAATACACAACGACGTGATCATCCCCGCCAGCAGCAAATGCGTAATGCCCCGCTCTCGCAGAGTCTCTTCCAAATCGGTGTTCGAAAATGCATTAAACCCCTGCTTCCCGTTCACATACAGCACCCGGTCGCCAAACGCCAGAATCTCCGGAATCGTATCGGCTCCCGTGCTCCCCGCCCGGAACGCGCCAGAGTTCTTAATGGTTCCCAGGATCCCCTCCGTCTCCGCCAGAGCCCGGTAGTCCGGCGTCAGGATGATCGGCGTAGAAATAATCGTCATCTCCGTACCGGCCACCGCGCGCAGCATCTCGAGCGTATTGGCCAATACACTGTCCACACGGTTCGGCTCTTCAATCACTCCGCGTAAAATGCCATCCGCGGCGAAGTAGTCGTTCTGATACCCAACCAGTACAATCGCCGTCGTCTTCGGGTCCATCTGTTCTTGTTGCATCGTACCAACTACCCCGCAAGCGGAGAACCAAACAAAACCCCAATAAAACAGCCCTTCGCCCGCCACGCAACCGATACACTGTTCCGTTCCGTGCTGTTTCGTTTCGAAACAGCTAATACGCCAAGCTGAAGCCAAATGCGGCCTACGCTGTCGCTCAACCCCGGCCCAACCCCATCGCGACGCCCCGCCAACCTCCAGCTCCTCACCCTTGAGGAACTCGATGAAGCCATGCAACCCGACGCCATCGGCCTCTGCGTCCGCGTCCAACTGGCCCTGGTTCGCCTGCTGTCCAACCAACGCGTCATGCAGAACTTCGCCCTCACCCGCCAATCAGCCCTGGCCACCTTCGACCAAGGCTTCCGTCAATTCCCCGGCTTAACCCTCGAACTCCCTACAACCGCTCCAACCGCGTCGTTGAGTCCCCAAACTCCTTCACACTAATCCCAAACCGGTCAAGCAACGACAAATACAAACTGCACATCTTCCGGTTATCCGGCTTATCTTGGAGGTAATCCAACACCCGGCCCGTCTTGAGCGTTCCGCCCAGCCCGCCCGTCAACAACAACGGCAGCCGGAAGTTATCGTGTTTCCGCCCGATCCACAAGTTGGAAAGGAACATCAAACACGTGTTGTCCAATACCGTCCCCTCGCCTTCCTTCATGGCATCCAACTTAGAAGCAAGATACGCATACTGGCTCACATGGAACCGCGCAATCCGCTCATACCCGTCATTGTTGTTCGCGTGCGAAGCGGCATGGTGCCCCTCTTTCACGTTCAAGAACGGATAGTACATCGCCGACAAATCCCGCGAAATCAATAACGACGCCACCCGCGTCTTGTCCGTCTGGAACGCAATCGCAATCAGGTCGCACATCAGCTTGGCGTGCTCGCGCAGGTCCTCCGGCAACCCATTCGCCGGCCGGTCCATATGCGCCGCCACCTTGTTCCGCCCCTTCGCCGCGTCCTCGGCGCCGAGCTTCTCCTTCCGCATCCCCTCCACGCGCTTTTCCACTTCTCGCACGCTCGTCAGATACTCGTCTAACTTACTCTTATCCGACGACGAAATCTCCCGCGTCAACGCCGTCGCCCGGTCCTTCACCCGGTCCAAAACACTAATATTCAACAAACTCCCGCGGTTATCGAAAAGGTTATCCCACGCCTGCGAAGGATATACCTCCACGGGCACCGGAGAGTCCGGGCTCTGCCACGAAATGTGCGAGCTATACGCCATCGAGAAATTCGTCTCGTGGTACCCCGTCATCGGCTGCTCGCAAGCCAGCACAATGCTCGATTGCGCCGTGTCTTCACCGATCTTGCTCGCAATCATCTGGTCCACGCTGATCCCCGAATGGATCACCGCGCCCCGCGCAATCTTCGCGCCCGACAGCAGACTCCCCGTCTGCCCCGGATGAATCCCCTGCCCCGTGAGAGCCTTCACATACAGGCCCTCAATCACGTTCAGCTTATGCTTCAACGGCTCCAACGGCTGCAGAGTCTTGCTCAGCCGCATCGCCGCGCCCTCCCCGCTCGCCGCCCAGTGGTCTTCGTTAATCCCGTTGCCCAGGAACACCACGCCAAACCGCTTCGGATGCGCAGCGGTCGTCGCCCCCTGTGCCGTCATCGATTCCAGCCACGGCAATGCCACCGTGCAACCAGCTCCGCGCAACACCGTGCGCCGCGAAAGGACAGATCCGGATTTCTTCTTCATGGGGTTCGCCTCAACTAATCGGCCGACTGGGTCGACGCCGGGATTCTCTTCTTCAAAAACTGCGGACTCGTCACAACACTTTCAATCAACGTCTGGAACCGGAAGCCGCCCGCCGCCGCCCGCGCCCGCATGGTATCCACCAATGCTTCATCGGACAACTGCAGCGAACGGTTCAACGCAAACGCGATGAGCTTACGGCTGATCGTAGCAATAAAATCCTTCTCGCGGTTCTGCTTGATGAACTCCTGCAGCCCCGCCACACCCACGCCCACCTTCCCGCCCGGATAGGTCGCCGCCGTGTCCACCGGCCGCCCCGCCAGGTCGGTCTTCCGCGCATTGCCAACGGGGCCATACCCCTCAAACGCCAGCCCAAACGAATCGATCTTCGCGTGGCACGCCGAACACAGCGCGTGTTCCCGGTGCTTGGCCAGCATCTCCCGCAAGGGCCGCTCCGACGTGGCTTCATCGTGCGGCAACTCCGGCACCACCGGCGGCGGCGGCGGAATAATCTCACCCAGCACCTGCTTCACCACCCACGCCCCGCGCTTCACCGGGCTCGTTCGCAACCCCGGCGAATTCTGCGTCAGGAATACCGCCATCGGCAACAACCCGCCCCGCCCATACGCCGAAGCATCCTCCACCCGCTGCCACCCCTCGCCCGTCACCGGAATCCCGTAGTGCTTCGCCAACACCGGGTTCACAAAGGTGTGCTTCCCGTACAGCATCTCCAGCACCGGCCGGTTATTCACAATCGCGTCTTCCAACAGCCGGATCGGCTCCTGGAACATCGCCTCCCGCAGCGCGTCGTTGAACTCCGGGAACCGCTGCCGGTCCACCGAATTGTTCTTCTCAAACTGCCGGAACATCAGCCAGTTGCCAATAAACTCCGTCGCAAACCCGCGCACCCGCGCGTCCTTCACCATCCGCCGCGTCTGCGCCAGCAGCACCTCCGGCCGCTGCAAATCCCCCGCCTTGGCATGCTGCAACAGTTCCGCGTCCGGCATGCTCGCCCACAGGAAGTAGCTCAACCGGTTGGCCAACGCCAGCCCATCCAGCGCCACCGTCCCGCCACTCTTCGCCGGCCCCTTGCTGCTCCGCAAATCAAAACGATACAAGTAGTCCGGAGCCATCAAAACACTAACAACCGATTCCCGCAGAGCGTCCTCATGCGAAAGCTCATTCTTCGTCCGCAGCGTCTTGTA
Organism: Bryobacteraceae bacterium; assembly: GCA_044358225.1. Classification (GTDB taxonomy): domain Bacteria; phylum Acidobacteriota; class Terriglobia; order Bryobacterales; family Bryobacteraceae. The sequence goes on from JBIKOG010000147.1 coordinate 15,131, forward strand.
GTGCGCCAAAACGCCGGCCCGCTCCGCCGCCGTCAACGGCCGCCGGTATGCCCGCTCCGCAAAACGAACCAGCGCCTCCAAATGCTTCGGCTCCGCCGCCACCTTCTGCTTCTCCAGCCCGCGCAGCGTCTCGTTAATCCCGTCGTAGTGGAACCGGATCGCCTTCGGCGCCACCGGGTCGTTCCCCGCATCCGCCGCGGCCTTGGCCAAATACTTGTCCCGCATCGCCGCAATCACCGCCGCGTCGGTAATCTCTTTGCCCACCGGCCGGTCCGCCGAAGCCTCCGCGCCCTTCCCATCCACCTCGCCCGCCTGGTTCGTGAAGTACTGCACAAACGTCCGAGCCGTCGCCTGCGCCGCGTAGTCGAACTCGTTCCACAATCGGTCCAGCTCCGCCTTCCCCTTCTCGTCCAAAATCATTTCCATCAACGGCCGGTCATCCCGGAAGAACCCCAACACGCTGTGGTACCCGGCGTTCAACAGCCGCCCCTTGTCCTGCGAATCGTCGGGGAAATACCGCCCGCGCTCGGTCACCATGAACTGGTCCGGAAACACCTTCGCAAACCGCGCAAACGCCGCCTCGTACCGCGCCCGCTCCTTCGCCGGCACCACCAGGTCCATGTCCCCCGCCCGGCCCTTGTTCACCAACGCCGCCCAGCGCGGCGCGCCCTCCTGGTGCAGCCCCGCATACCGCGGAATCACCGGCGCCTTCATCGGCGGATCGGTATCCAACCGCAGCGACGTCGGATCAAACTCACGCCGGTGCGTGGCAAATTCTTCATTCTTCCAATGCAACAACGGCTGCGACCCCGCCGGCAACCCCTTCACCTTCGGCGCCGCGAACTGCATCCCCGTATGCCGACGGATCCGCACCACAAACGCCTCCATCTCCCCGCACAACTTCGCCCGTTCGGCCGCGTCGGCCGGCAACGCCGCAAACATCCGCTGCAGCTTAAACACCGGCCCGGCGGCACCCTTCTCCTGCAACAACTCCCAAACCACCGGCAAATACTTCGGGCTCACTTTCAAGTCCGCCGCCACCGCCGCCAGCGTCCCCTTCCGGTTCTTATGCCGCCACGCCGCCTCAAAGTAATCGGCCAGCTTCACCGGCTGCCGCCCATAAAACGCCATAATCCGCTGCACGGCCCACTTCTCGCGATCGGTCTCCACCAGCATCGGATGCGGCGCAAAATCAATCGTGTCCGGCGTCAGCACCATGTGGTTCGCCACATCGCGCGCCGCCTGCAAATACTTGTTCAGCAAGGCAGGCGACATCGTCAACGACTCGCCCGAATTATCAAACCCCGCCGGATTCGAAGGATCAATCGGAAACTCCTTCGTGATCTTCATATCCTGCCCAGTCAAATCCCGGATCGTATAGTTGTACTCGGCATGGCTCAACCGCCGTGCGGACACCAAACCCGGGTCCCCGGCCGACTTCCGGATCTCCTCCACCCGCACCCGTTGAATCCACCCGATCACGGCCGCCGATTCAGCCGTCGGCGGTGCCGCCATCGGCTTCGGCGGCATGTCCTTCAGCGTCAGCCGTTCGGCAATCAACGCCCAATGCGGATAGTCCTTCGCCACCGTCGCGGCCGACGTATACACGCTCAAATCAAACTGCGCCGCCGGCGTCTTCCCGCTATGGCACCCCAAGCAGTTCTTCGCTATAAACGGCTTCACCGTCTGCGCAAACTGCGCATCCAGCCCGCCCGCCGGGGCGCCAAATGAGGAAACCGCAAAAGCGGCAAAAAGAATGAGGAAGACTCGCAATGACATGAAGGCTTTCAGACAGAGAAATGCGGACAAAAAAGGGCCTCTCCAGTCTATCCAAAAGAGGCCCTTTCACAGTGGCGCTCAAAGTCGCCCTTTCGTTACGAACTACTGCAAAGGAAACGACGGCAGCCGCCCCGGCGTCGCCGGCGCCCCCGCCGCGTCAAACGTCTTATCCAACGCCTTCAAATCCACATCCAAAATCACCCGCAGCTTCTCCACTTCCCGCTGCAACTCCCGCGCCGCCACCGCATACCCGTCCACCCAGCTCCCCAACGGCCGCCCCGTCCCGCCCCGCGAACTGAACAGGATCGAATTCACCCGCCCGCTGATCGATGTCGGCGTCCCCTCATACCGCCCCGCCGCAAACGCATCGCCCGAAACCACCCGCCGCATCGCGCTCAACTTCTGCTCCACCGCCCGCAGATCCTGCAACGCCTTCGCCGGCAATCCCGGTGTCAACGCCGCCGCCGAACGCAACGCCGCCGCCTTCGCTCGCGCCCCTTCCATCCCGTCCACCGTCGCATTCACCGCCTTCTGCAACCGCGAAACCTTCTGCTGGAACTCCGTCAATAACCGGAACTCCGTCTCGTTCGTCCCATCGGAAACCACGCGGAAACTCCGCGCCTCGCCCACCGCCGTCAACACGCCGTCCACGCGCGTCTGCATCTGGACTTTATAAACACCCGGCATCACCAAATTCCCCTGCGGCTGCGGCCGGCCCCCGGCCTCCTCGCTCAGCCCATCCCCGCCGCCCCGTGCCACCACCGCCGCCGGCTCACGCAAGTCCCACGCCACCCGGTTAAAGCCCTTCCCCACCGGCCCGGTCACCTGCCGCACCGCCCGCCCCGTCGCGTCGGTAATCGTAAACACAACAGCCGGCGCCTCCTCCTCCGCCTCCGCCCGCAGCGCGTCCAACGTCGGATAAGCAACCGGCGGCGCATCTTTCTTCCGCTCCGCCTCCCGCCGCGCATCGCGCTTGCTCTTCAACCCGTCTTCCAGGAAATACGTGAAAACCGCCCCAAACGGCGGATTCTCCGCCGCATACAGCATCTCACCCTGCGACCCCTTCCCCGCCCCGCCCAGCTTCCGCGTCGGCAAATACAACAGCGCATCCCGCACCGGGTACAACTGCGTCTCCCCCGTCAACGAGCGCAACGCCGAATAGTCGTCCAGCACGTAAATCCCGCGCCCAAACGTCCCCAGCAACAAATCGTTCTCCCGCTTCTGAATCACAATGTCGTGCACCGGAATCACCGGCATCCCACCGGTAATCGGCGTCCATTTCTTCCCGCCATCATTGGTAAAAAACGCGCCAAACTCCGTCCCCGCAAACAGCAGGTCCCGCTGGATCGGGTCCTCGGCAAACGCCTTCACCGCCCCATTCTCCGGCAGGTTCCCCATAATCGGCGCCCAAGTCCGACCGCTGTCAACAGACTTAAACAGGTACGGCTTAAAGTCCCCGTTCTGATGATTGTCAAAGGCGGCATACATCACGGCCACATCGTGCACGCTCGCTGCCAGCTTTTTCACATACCCATTCTCCGGCGCTCCCGCAATCGGTCCCACCTTCCGCCAATCGGTCCCGGCGTTCTCGCTCACGTGGATCAACCCATCGTCGCTCCCCGCCATCAACAACCCATCCTTCTTCGCGCTCTCCACAATCACGGAAAGATTCCCATACAGCGCCGTCGATTGATTCTTCGCAATCGCGTCCGGCCCCCACACCTTCCCCATCACCTTCAACTGGTTCCGCTCCAGCGCCCGCGTCAAATCCGGGCTAACAGCCTTCCACGTCCCGCCCCGATCATCACTCCGGAAAATCTTCTGCGCCCCAAAGTAAATCCGCCCCGCCTTGTGCACGCTCGGCGTAAACGGCGAATCCCAGTTCCAGCGCAACGGCGCCTCGCCCGGTGCCTCCAACGGCTGAATCCCAAACGCCTCTCCGGTCCGCTTGTCCACCCGCGACAACCCGCCATTCTGGCTCTCGGCATAAATCACATTCGGGTCAAACGGGTCGACCTTCGAAATGAACCCATCCCCGCCCCGCGTCACATACCAGTCTTCATTCAAAATCCCATGCCCGCTCTTCGTCCGCACCGGCCCGGCCAGGGAGTTATTATCCTGCGTCCCGCCATACACGTTATAAAACGGCTTCGCGTCATCCACGCTGATGTCATAAAACTGCGTCACCGGCAAATTGGACTTATAGATCCAATTCGCGCCTTTATCCCAAGTCTCATACAACCCGCCGTCACACCCCACCAGGTAATGATTCGTATTCGCCGGCTCAATCCAGATCACATGATTGTCAACGTGCTTGTTCTTTTCCCCCAG
>JBIKOG010000307.1:0-7792 GCA_044358225.1 Bryobacteraceae bacterium
GGAACCGCCTCCAGCGGTAGCGAAAACGTAAACGTCGACCCCGCCCCCTCGGCGCTCTCCACCCCCAACGTCCCACCCATCAACGAGCACAACCGCTGGCTGATCGCCAACCCCAATCCCGTCCCCCCAAAACGCCGCGTCGTCGAACTGTCCGCCTGGCTGAACGATTGAAACAGCCGGTGCAACCGGTCCGCCGGAACCCCAATCCCGGTGTCCCGCACGCGAAACGAAACCCGCCCGCCCTGGGACGAAACCAATACCAACACCTCCCCCTTCTCCGTAAACTTAATCGCATTCCCCAGCAAATTCAGCAGAATCTGCCGCAATCGCACCACGTCCCCCACCACCTGCCGCGGCACCTCCGCGTCCAGACAGTACAACAGCTCCAACCCCTTCTCCGCCGCCTGCGGCGCCAGCAACTCCACCGCCTCCGTCACACACTGCTCCAGCGCAAACGGCGCCTGCTCCAGGTCCAGCTTCCCGGACTCGATCTTCGAAAAACTCAGAATATCGTTGATGATCGCCATCAACGATTCGCCGCTCGACCGAATCACCATCGCCAACTCCCGCGGCTCCGGCGACAGATCGGAGTCCAACAGCAGACTCGTCATCCCGATCACCCCGTTCAACGGCGTTCGGATCTCGTGACTCATGCTCGCCAGAAACTCGCTCTTGGCCGCCACCGCGCTCCGCGCCTGCTCCGCCGCAATTTCCAACTCCGCCGTCCGCGCGGCCACTGCCGCCTCCAACTCCGCGTTCCGCCGCACCACCTCCCGCACCCGCCACCGCACAAACAGCCCCACACCAGCCAATAGCCCCATCCCCGCCAGCACCCGGAACCACAGCGCCTCGTAAAAGTACGGCCGGAAATCAATCGCCACCCACGCCGCCTCCGGCCCGCTCATCCCATCGGCATTGTACGCCCGCACGGTAAACCGGTAGTCCCGCGGCGGCAGATTTGTATAAAAGGCCGTCTGCCGCTTTCCCGCCTCAATCGGCGCCGCGTCGTACCCTTCCAGTTGATACCGGTACCTCACCGCGTCCGGCGCCACCATCGTCACACCCGTATACCGGAACTCAAAGTTCCCCCCGCCCGGCCCCACCCGAACCGTCTCCCCGCGCAACCCCATCACCGGTTTGCCATCAAAAAACACCTGCTCAATCTGCGCCTTCGGAAGGAACGGATTGTCCAACTTTGCCCCCACGTGAAAACCGCTCGCCCCGCCCTCGGTGGCAAACCACACCATCCCCGCCCGTGTCAGCCGCGCCGATTGCGAATTCGTCAGTGTGTTGCACTCCGCATTCCGCATCCCCTGGTCCATTCCCAGCCGCCGCCCCCGCACCGCCGGCCCCGCACCATCGGCCGCCGCATTCATATCGCGCTTGGAAAACACATGCACCCCGCCACTACTCCCCACCCACAGCCGGCCTGTACCGTCATCCACCAATGAAACAGCGTCCGTCAGCCGCTGCCCGGCGTCCACGGCCACCTCCGCCAGTACGCCCCCCCGGTACCGCCACAACTTCCCCGAAAACTCACTCAACCATACCGCCCCCGTCTCATCGTCAGCCGTCAGCCCCGTCACTTCCGCCAACTGCGTCTCCCGCTGCACGGCCAGCGTACCGTCCCCCGTAAACCGCGCCAACCGGCCCCGACCCGCCAACCAGTGAAACCGACCGTCCCGGGACGGGATAATCAGCGGATTGGCCCCGCGCCCCAAGGCCGGCTCCAACTGCCGCAGCGCCCCTGTCTGCATATCCCACAACCACAGTGCGTTCTTCACCATCAGGTACCGCCCTGTCCCAATCGGAATCAGATCGCGGCACTCCGTCTCCGCCAACACCCGCTCCACCCCTCCCGGTGTCACCAGAAAAATGCCCTTCGCCGTTCCCGCTAGGACCCCTCGCGGATGGTCCGCGACGCTCGTCACCCGGACCCCGGAAAGTCCCGCCACCCATTCCGTACGTCCATCTCGAAACCGTGCCAGCCCGGCTTCCAACCCAATCCATAGCGTCCCCGCCCGGTCTTCAAACACAGCCCACGCCGAGGTCAATCGTCCATCCCGGTGCGCCGCGTTCACCGCCGCCGAATCGGAGATCTGTAGCACCCCATTCGAGATCCCCGACGACCACAGGTTCCCCTCCCGGTCTTCAAACATATACTCCGGCAGCAGCGGATCCGCCGTCCGCAACGGCTCCAGCCCGTTGCGCCCGATCCGCACCGGCGCAGTATCCGTCCCAAAGCTCCAAACAGCGCCCTTGCTGTCAATAAACAGCGCATTCCCCAGTTCCACCCCGCCACTCGCCGAAACAGTCCGCGTCACCCGCCGCGCGGCCAAATCCACAAAGGCAATCCCGGCCTTACAAAGAGACAACACCACCGACTGCGCCCCGTCAAATCGAAAGGCGCAGATCGGTCCCGGCAGTGGCGGCAGCAGCTGCGGCCTGAACACATCCCCTTCCAGCCGGTACAACGCCCCTCCCCCCGATAGCCAGATCCCCCCGGTGCGGTCCTCCCCCAGGTACCCCCGATCGGCCGGTAACTCTCCGGTCGGCCCCCGTTTCCAGACCCGTAACCGCCCGTCCTTGTAACGGACCAGCCTATCCCGCATGTCCGACCACAACGCCCCGTCCCGCGCTCCGAACAAACGTGGATACCCAAACCGCGAATCGGCACCCGGATCCACCGGGGCCGAAAACACCCCGTACGCGTACCGTTGAATTCCCCGCGGCGTCTGCACCCACAGCGTACCGTCCGGTGTCGTCGCCACGCTGCTGATCAGGTTATCGGCCAGCGACGGATGGCTCGACCGCAGGAAGGTTTCAAACCGCTTCCCGTCAAACCGCGCCAACCCAGCCTGCGTCCCGAACCACAGATACCCATCCGGCGTCTGCGCCATGGACCCAACCATGTTCTGTGGCAACCCGTTCCGGTTGTCCCAGTGCCGCAGTCCATATTGGTTCACGGGCGTGCCCGGGTCCAGCGCGTACCCACACTGCAACGCGAAGAACAGGACAACAACGGTCAGCCTGACTCTGTGCAAGGGCAAATCGATACCTGCCTCATCTTACTGTCTTTTCGGAAGAAATGGGAAGAACCTGAATAGGCCCCCCGCTAACGGACCATCCCCCGCCCTCACACAAAAATAAATCCCCACGCGGCCCCAAAACCGCCCCCAAAACCATTTTCAATTTGCTATTCTAGAGGGATACGGACGCAGCCACTGGCCAGCGTCCCTTTTCATTTCCCCACCCCCCAACTACTCCCGCACGCTCACCACCGGCGCGTTACTCCGCACCCCGTTCACCATAATCTCCACCGGTTTCACCCCTCCCCCCACTGCCGGAACCACCAGGTTCGCCTGCGCCAACCCCGCAAACCCCGGCGCCAGCCCCAAAAACTGGATCTCCGCCGGTACCCCGCCAATCGTCGCTTCCGCCGCCAACACCGCCCGCGATAGCGTCGTCACCGGCGCCGCCGCACCCGCTGCCACCGCAGGCTCCACCGCACCAATCCCCGTCAAATACACAATCACCACATCCCCCACCGCCGCCGGCGCGTCGTTCGTATTCAACACCCCGCTCCCCGCCGTCGCCACCGCCCGTCCCGAACCGTACTCCAAAATCGCCGGCCCCGCGCTCACAACATCCACACCCACCCCCTCCGTCGTCCCGCTCGCGTTCCGCACGCTCACCGTCGCCCGCCCCGCCGCCACCCCGGTCGGCATCTGCGCATTGATCTGCGTCGGACTCACATACGAAAGCGGCGCCGTCACCCCGTTCACAAGCACACTCACCCCACCCAACGTCGTCGGCAGCGGAAACGCCCCCGCGCTCTGCGCCGCACCTGCCAGGTTCGTCCCATAAATCGAAAACAGCCCACCCGGCGACAACGCCCCGCCCGACAGATTCACCACCCCGCCCGCGCTGATCGTCGCCGAGGCCCGCGGAAACGTCACCTTCCGGATATTGTAGGAAGACGACCCGATATACAGGCTCCCCTCCGCATCCAACGCCAGCGTCGACGGCCCATCGATCAACGCCGCGCTCGCCGCTCCGCCGTCCCCTGTCGTCCCCCTCGCTCCCGTCCCCACGACCGTTTCAATAATCCCATCCGGCCGCACCCGCCGTACCCGGTTCGCCACTGTGTCGGCGATATACACGTTCCCCGTCCGGTCCACCGCAATCCCGCTCGGCAAACTCAACTGCGCCGCCCGCGCCGGTCCGTTATCCCCGCTCGACCCCGACACCCCCGTCCCCGCCAGCGTCGTCACCGTCCCATCCAGTGCCACCTTGAACACCCTCCGCACCGACCCGCCACTCACGTACAGGTTCCCCGCCGCGTCCGCAGCCACTCCCGTCGGACTCAGAAACAGGGAACTCAGCGCCATCCCCTCCGTAAACGGATCAAACGAACGGCCCGACAACATCGTGAGCGCGCTGCCGTTCAACGCAAACAGCCCGCCACCGGCAAACAGCACCCGCTGCTTCGCCGCGTCATACGTCGCACCCACGTTGCCAAGCGAATTCGTCCCATCCGCCACCCGCGTCAACGGCCCACCTACCCGGAAGCTCTGAATCGCCTGCCGCGACGCCGTATAAATCGTATCGTTCCCGTCAATCGCCAGCGCATACGGCGAACTCAGCCGCGCCGCCGTCGCCGGCCCGCCATATCCCTCCGGTGTCGTTGCCGATCCGCCCACTCCCGCCACCGGCGTCACCGTCCCGTCGCTCTTGGCAATCCGGAAAATCTGGTACCGTGCCCAATCGGTTACAAAAAGGTCCCCCCGCGAATCAAACGCCATCTCACCTACAAAGCCAAACCGGAATGCGCTCGCCGAGGTCGGCGCCGTCACCGGCGTCAGCCCCACCTGCCCCGCCACGCCCGCAAAACTGCTGATCGTCCCTCCCGGCCCCGCCGCCACGCCCGCCGCCGCGCCTTGCGAAATCGTAAACGCCTGCCCGCCTATCGTCACCGTTCCGGACCGCTCCCGCCCCGTATTGGGCCCCACCGTCAGCGTCGCCGTCCCGTTCCCTCTCTGCACTCCAGCCGCCGCCTGCAACCAGCTATCGGCCGAACTCACGCTCCAATAACAACCCGCCGTGCTCGCCGTCACCCCAATCTGCAACGCCCCGCCCGTCGCCGGCGCCGGGTTGCTCGACACGCTGAAACTGCAATCGGACCGGCCCACCCCCGGCAACGTGATCCGCAGCACCCGGAAGTCCAGCGGATTACTCGCTACATTCCGCCCCACCGCCCGCACAAACACATACACGTTCCCCGCCGTGTCCGCCGCAATCCCGTCCACAAACCGCTGGTTCAAATCGCTCGCCGCCATGCCTTCGGTGAACTCCATCTGCCCGTTCAGCCCAATCGAAGTCACCAATCCATTCGGCGTCCGCCGCACCAGCGCCTCATCCGATTTCCGGAAGTAGTAGAGGTTATCGTCCAGATCCCACGTAAACACCCTGTCGCCGCCAAAATCCGGAATCGCAATCGGCGTCACCCCGCCGCTATCGATCCGAACAGGCAAATGATCATCCGCCCGCACCCCCGCCACGCCGCCCGCCGGATGCGCCGGCAGCAGGGTGGCGGAGTAGTCCAAACTCGTTCGTAGACTGATCCCCGTCGCCACAGTCCGGATCACACCGCTCGCGTCAATACGCCGCACCTTCCGCGCGTCATCGTCGTAGACATACACATCCCCCTGCCGGTCCACACCAATCGCCTTCACCGACAGGAACCGTGCCGCCGTCGCCGGCCCGCCGTCCCCGCTATCGGCCGCTTCAGCCAAACAGTTCCCAATCAACCGCGTGAACAGCAAACCGCCATTCGCCGCCGGGGCCGGTGCCGTAAATAAACACCGGTCATTTCCCGCCGCCGCCACCGCGCCCAACGGACTGACACCCACCGCCGTAGGCCCAACGCCCAACGCCGCCAGCGAATCCAGAAACACGCCACCCCGTGTCACCCGGATCACATAGCCAATCGCCAGCGAAATGGTTCCTCTCTGGTCCACGCTAATGCCTTCCGGCCGCACCGCCCAGGACCGGACATCGGTCCCCGCCAGACTCGGGTTGTTAAAGATGGCGCCAGCGGGCGTCGTGCCGTTCCCCAGGAACGTGCGTACCGTCGGGACCAACTGTGCGGTCAAGGAAAGCGCCCCCGCCAGGAGCGCCGCGGCCAGTTTCGTGGTGTGCATGTCTATCTATGCGCGATCGCCGCGAATTCCTGCGAAAACGAATTGCGTGCACCCGTGCGCCGCCGGAAATCCGGCAGCCATCTGGGAGGACGGGCCGGACCGGCAACGAACATTCACTCACCGCACGCTACAGCGCTTCTTCAATCAAGTCCACCTCCGCATCTGCCAGCCGCGAAAACTCCCCTTCCATCCCCCGCCGCGACCCAGGCGCCGCACTCCCCAGAAACCGCCGCCGTGTCACTGTTTCGCTCCTCATTTTTTTGACCCCCTTTTCGCGCGAATCTCGCCTCTGGTCCCGCTACCGGAAATACCGGCCCGTGCGCCGGCAAAACCCACAACCTATCGGAGATCTTTCAAAAATGAAAACACTACTGCAATGCGGGCTTCTCTCGCTCTTCCTCGCCGCCACCCTTCCGGCGGTGCCACTCATCCAGACGTACGACTTCACCGGCACTTGCAGCGATTGCCCTGGCTTCGGCTATGGCACCCTCACCGCCTCCACCTCCAACAACGTGGTCAGCTTTAGCTTCTCGTATAACTCCGACTGGATCTCCTACACCATCCCTTCGGTCAGCACCTTGTACGAGGACGGTTTCCAATTCAACGGGACTTCGTATACCTACAACCCCGCCGCAACGTTCTTCGTGATCGGCAACGGCACCTTCACCAGCTTCGGCGGCTCCGGCAATCCGGTGATCCCCGGCACCACCCAGGAGAACATCTTCTTCTCGCTCAGCCCGAGCGGGAACTGGAGCACCGGAATCAACGCCCCGTCCGATTTCGGCACCAATGGCGCATTCAACCTCCAAGGCCCCGGCAACACCGGCGTCCCCGAGCCCACCTCGATCGCCCTCGTCGGCGCCGGCACCGGCCTGCTGATCCTCCTCCAGCGCCGCCGCAGCGCCTAATTCCCAAATCAAAACCCCAAACCCCCGAGACATCCTCCCGGAGTTCTCGGGGGTTTTTCCGTTCACCCCCAAACCCGCTACATTGGAAGATCTCCCCCAATGTTCGAACAAGCGTTCAAAAACATCGACGATATCCTCCGTAAGGAAAGCGGCTGCACCACCGAACTGGACTACACCGAACAGTCCTCCTGGCTGCTCTTCCTCAAGTACCTCGACGCCCTCGAACACGACAAAGCCATGGAAGCCGAGCTGGAGGGCAAGAACTACACCTTCATCCTCGACGAACCCTACCGCTGGGACGCCTGGGCCGCCCCCAAAATGCCCGACGGCAAGTTCGATCACAACCGCGCCATCACCGGCGACGATCTCCGCGACTTTGTCGACCGCAAACTCTTCCCCTACCTCCAAGGCTTCAAACAGCGGGCCGCCGGCCCCGCCACCATCGAATACAAAATCGGCGAAATCTTCAGCGAGATCAAGAACAAGATCCAGAGCGGCTACAACCTCCGCGAGATCTGCGAAATCATCGATACCCTCCGCTTCCGTTCCCAATCGGAGAAGCACGAGCTATCTCATCTTTACGAAGCCAAAATCCGCAACATGGGCAACGCCGGCCGCAACGGCGGCGAATACTACACGCCCCGCCCGCTCATCCGCGCCATGGTCCGCGTCGTCAACCCG